>JBPEXU010000275.1:0-4645 GCA_052031225.1 Marinobacter sp.
GACTGGCGGCAATGACCAGCCCGGACGCGGTGATGAACCCGGAAATCACCGGGTGACTGAGGAAATTGGCCAGGAACCCCAACCGCAACACCCCCATCACCGTCAGCATCAGCCCGGACAGCACCGCCAGCACCACCGCGCCGGCCAGGTACTCGGCGCTGCCGGCCTCGGCCAGAGGCGCCAGCGCCGCCGCGGTCATCAGCGAGGCCACCGCCACCGGCCCGACCGACAGCGTACGACTGGTCCCAAACAGCGCGTACAGCAGCAGCGGCAGAATGCTGGCGTACAGCCCGACCTGGGCCGGCAGGCCGGCCAGCAGCGCGTAGGCCAGGGACTGCGGAATCAACATCACGGTCACGATGACCGCAGCCACCAGGTCGCTGCTGGCCTGGTGGCGCTGATAGCCCGGCGCCCACTGCAGAATCGGCAGGTAGGATTTGAGATTCATGGCCGGCTCAGAACAGGTTGACCGGTACTTTCAGGTACACCTGGCCGTTGTCTTCCGCCGGCGGCAGATGACCGGCCCGCATGTTGACCTGCACCGACGGCAGGATCAGCCGGGGCATCTCCAGGGTCGCATCGCGCTCGGTACGCATGCGCACAAATTCGTCCTCGCTGATGCCCTGGTGTACGTGCACATTGGCCGTGCGCTGTTCCGCCACCGTGGTCAGGTACTGGTACTCGTCACGTCCGGGGGCTTTGTAATCGTGACACAGGAACAGCCGGGTCTCGGGCGGCAGCTCCAGCACCTTCTGGATCGACCGGTACAGGGTGCGGGCATCGCCGCCCGGGAAATCGCAGCGGGCGGTGCCGTAGTCGGGCATGAACAGGGTGTCGCCGACAAAGGCGGCGTCGCCAATGACGTAGGTCAAGCAGGCCGGGGTGTGGCCCGGGGTGTGCAGCACGCGCCCCTGCAGCCCGCCGATGGCGAAGGTATCGCCCTCCTCGAACAGGCGATCAAACTGGCTGCCATCGCGGGCGAACTCGGTACCGGCGTTGAAGGCTTTGCCGAAGATCTCCTGGACCTCGACAATGCGGGCGCCAATGCCGGTCCGCCCACCCAGTTTTTCGTGCAGGTAAGGCGCCGCTGACAGGTGATCGGCGTGGACGTGGGTTTCCAGAATCCACGCCACCTCCAGGTTATGATCGCGAACGTAACGGACGATCTGATCGGCGGACTCGACGTCGGTGCGGCCAGCGGCGTAGTCGAAATCCAGCACCGAATCGATGATCGCACAGGCCCGGCTGTCCGGATCACGCACCACATAGCTGAAGGTGTTGGTCGGTTCGTCAAAAAACGCCTGGACAATCGGATGGCTCATAACACTCACCTCGGACAATACCCTATATTTTAGTTCTAAGGATATACCACATAGTAATAATGAGTGAAATGCCGATTGTTTATATCCGCTGCGTCCCTGATGCATCCACCAGGCAATCCCGCCCCGCTTGCTTGGCCAGATACAGCCGGTGATCGGCCGCTCCGATGATCGCTTCCGGGGTCGCCGGCCGCCCGGTGAACTCGCCGATCCCGGCGACCCCGGCACTGACGGTCACCGCGATGCACTGGCCGGCGAATACGAAAATTTCCTCCCGTACCGCCTCTAGCACCCGCAGCACCAGCCGACGCACATCGTCCGATTCAACCGAGGTAAAGACCACCAGAAACTCCTCGCCGCCGAAACGGACAACGACATCGGTGGTACGGGTATGCTGAAGCAGGAGTTCGGCAAAGCGCTGAAGAATGTAGTCACCGCCGAGATGGCCCAGGGCGTCGTTGATGTCCTTGAAATGGTCCAGATCAAACATCGCCAGAGCGAAGCGTTCACCGTACCGGGCGCTGCGTCCCAGCATTTCCTCCAGCCTTGGCATCAGATAGCGGCGATTGTGCAGATCGGTCAGCGGATCGCGGATCGACTGATTGAGCAGGTTCTCCTCCAGCCGCTGGCGCTCCAGCACCCCCGACAGCAGCCCTGCCACAATCACGAACAGTTCGGCCTGGTCCTTGCGCCAGGCCCGCCGCTGCACCGAATCAACCCCGAAATAGCCGGCCACCCGGCCCCGCATTCGGATCGGCACGCAGAAAAACGAGGCCACGCCCAGCTGCCTCAACATCGCCTTTTCCAGCTCCGCCTCAACCGGCAGTTGTTCGGTATCGTCGACAAACACCACCTGGCTGCCACCGACCATGCTGTCGACCTGGCCCCGCCACCAGCCCAGCTCGTCGATGGCCACGTTCTGGCGCGACTGAATCATCGCCGGCACCCCGGTGGCGCAGCACTCGTGGGTGTTGCTCATCGACCGGTAGTCGTCGGAAAACCGGTACAGGCACGTCCGGTCCAGGGCGAAGAACTCGCCGATGGCCCTGAGCAGTTCATCGATGCACTCGTCAAAGTTGCCGAACTCCAGATTGATGAACCCCGCCGAGAGCCGGGCAATCAGGTTCTGAAATCCGGCCTGGAAGGCAAACTCCATCTGGCTGCGCCGGAGCGAGGCCTCCAGGTCCTTGTAGTGCTGGATATTGTGAAATTGGCCGTACCAGACGGTGCTGCCGTCACTCTGGCGCTCCGGCTCGGAATGGGCCTCAAACCAGTTGTACCGGCCATCGCACAGGCGCAGTCGGGCCTGATGGTGCCAGGGCTGTAGTGTGCGGGCAGACGCCCGGATGCTCTCGGGCACGCCCTCGGCATCGTCGGGATGCAGAATGGCGAACAGGCCGTCGGCGTTCTGATTCAGATCCGCCGGTGCCAGATCAAACAGCGTGCGAACCTGATCACCGATGTACGGGTAGCGATGGCGTTGGCCGTCCGCACTCAGCCAATAGGTAAACAGAACCCCCGGCACGCCGGCCGCTAGCTTTTTAAAGAAGGAGCCAAACGCATCGCCATCCGGCTCCGGCGTGCCGAAAACAGCCATTTTGGGTGCACCTAAGTTGAGGAAAGGATTGACACCCTGTAAGTGTAGTCGAACCAACGAATCTGAAAGCCGCGAGGGTGCCCAGGCTACATTCCAGCCAGCTTTGCCTGGATTTCCTTGCGTCGACCTTCGTCAGCAAGCGATCGTCCCGGACGGGTCGGCGCTCTTAGCGCCCGGTTGAAGTATTCCTTCGCTCGTTCCACCTCATCCTGTTCCAGCAGGAAATCGGCGTAAAAATAGTTGGGATCGATGCCGTCCGGGTTCAGCTCCAACGCTTTCTGCAAGTAGTCTTTCGCCTTATCGTCATCGCCAAAGCTGATCGGCCAGCCGGGCACCTGATAGTAGAGACTACCTAGCGACGTATACGCAGAACCATCAAGAGCCGCAGGATCAAGTTCAAGCGCGGCCTCCAACGATTTCCGGGCCTGTTTAACCAGAGCCAACGCGTCTAGACCGCCAGCGGCGCCCGCGTATGTGCTCAAAACGATGCCCTGCCATATCAATGGCTCCGCGCGCCCCGGGTAGGCTTCCACAAAAGCTTGTGTGCGAGCTGCAAGCTGTTCGAACGCAGCCTCTTTCTGCTGTTCGGGCAGACGATACTGAATTTCTGCCCAGCGCTGCTGGATAGCCACAAGCTCGCTGTCAATCGACGCGGCTGAGACGCCAGCACTAACCAACAGCCAAACCAGTAATAACCATCTCATGAGGTCACCCCCGAGTTCAGGAACCGTCGAATCACCGGCAACTGTTTAAAGATGGCCCGATCCACCAGTTTCGGTAGTACTCCGTTGAGCACGACAAAGAGCTTCTCCGGCCAACCCAGGAACCGGCGTTGATCGTCTGCTTCCATGGCGGCAAGAATCTGACCGGCAACCACTTCTGGCGAATCCATTGCATTCCCCAAGGCTTTGTTCAACTCGTTCACCGCACGCGGATTCATAGAAGTGGCGGTGGCCCGGGGCGCGATGTATAGAACCTGTATCGAGGTATCCGCCAACTCCCTTCGCAGCGCTTCTGTGAAGCCGCGCAACCCGAACTTGCTGGCGCAGTACGCGGTGTAACCAGGAAAACCAATACTGCCGAATGTGGAACCAACAAACACCAGGGCGCCGATGCCATGTTTGCGGAAACGAGGCACAAAATGGCGGGCAACCAGCATTGCTGAGCGCAGATTCACCGCAAGCTGACGATCAAGGTCATCGACCGCGAGGTCATCCAAGGCAGCAAAACGATTCTGGCCGGCGCAATGAATGACGCCGTCGATTTCTGGATAGACTTCGGATAACAATGCAAGTTGCGCTTCCAGATCCGCCGAAGCCAAATCCAAGTGTGCTGTCGATACACCGGGCTGGGCGGCCAGCCGATCCGGATGGCGGGATGCCACAATCACTCGGGCGCCAGCGTCCACAAGCGGCGCGATCAGTGCCTGGCCAATACCTCCGGTGCCGCCGAGCAACAGAAACACCCGATCATGCAGCTTCATCGCTGGCCTCCTTCGCCGCCACTGGCAGCGGAATACTGTGCAGCATGTCGCCGTAGAGCCGGTACACCATGCGGGCGGCTTCGATGATCGCCTGCTGATCGGCGGGATCGGAAATTTGGTTCATCAAAGTGCGGAAAAACTCGAAGTGATCTTGGTCAAGCGCCCCATGAGAGTAGAGATAGCTGAACGCCTCTGACGGCAGTTTCAGCTGTTCCTGAATCGCCTTCCCCAGCGGCGTTGCCAGTT
>JBPEXU010000276.1:0-2686 GCA_052031225.1 Marinobacter sp.
GATTAATTTTTCTTATTTATCAATAAATTAGAGATTGTAAGCAGAACTACGTAGGCAGAAGGCGTCCTGAATTCCGGACACCTTTAGACATAGGTCGTAGTCGAATGTCGCATATTCCGGACATTCGTCCGGACATCAGGACATTTTGGCCAGCTTGTCGTACAGCACAGAGCGAGAGATTCCCAACAGCCGGGCGGCCTGGGTTCGGTTGCCACGGGTCGCGACCAGGGCATTCTCGATCGCCTGAGCTTCGGCTTCGGCCAGGGTCTGGGCCAGCGGCCGGACCGGGCGTGGCGCGCGCAGGGCTGAGCGGCGGGGCTTGGCGCGGGGCAGCACCCGGAACACCGCATCGGCATCGAGCACGTCGCCGTCCTCGCTCATCGCCAGCGCCCGCTCCAGAACATTGCGCAGCTCGCGGACGTTCCCCGGCCAGTCGTAGCTGCCCAGGGCGGCCACCCCAGCATCGCTGATCTCGGCGCGAGAGCCCAAGCCGGCGCAGATGTCCTCCAGCAGCGCCTCGCACAGCACCCCGAGATCGGCCAGCCGCTCGCGCAAAGGCGGGATCGGGATTTCCAGCACATTGAGCCGGTAATACAGGTCCGAGCGGAACTCGCCGCGAGCGATCATGCTTTCCAGGTCCCGGCTGGTGGCGGCAATGACCCGGACATCCACCGGCACCACCTTGTTGGAACCGAGCGGTTCGATTTCCCCCTCCTGCAACGCCCGGAGCAGTTTGGCCTGCAGCGGCAACGGCATGTCGCCCACCTCGTCGAGAAACAGGGTGCCGCCATTGGCAAGCTGGAACTTACCCTCGCGGGTGCGGCGATCGGCACCGGTGTAGGCTCCGGGGGCAACCCCGAAGAATTCGGCCTCCAGCAGGTTGTCCGGCACGGCGGCGACATTGACCCCGACAAAGGGTTTGTCGGCCCGACTGGACACCGAATGGATGGCCTGGGCCAACACTTCCTTTCCGGTGCCGGTTTCCCCCAGCAGCAAGACCGGCATGTCCCGGTCCGCCGCCAGCCGCGCCCGGCGCTTGACCTCCAGCGCGGCAGGGCTGGCGCCAACAAAATCACCGAGACTGTAGCGGGTGCCCCGAGCCTTGCGGGCCAGGGCTTTGCGGGCGGCCGCCAGATCCTGATGCAGGCGCCGGTACTTGCTGACCAGCGGCGTCAGCGGCTGCAGATCGTCGTACAGCACGAAGGCGATGCCACCTGCGATATCGCCATCGTCGTCGTAATAGGGCATGCGGGTGACGACCAGCTGCTGGTCGTTGTGCTCCATGATGTCGAGCAGCAGGGGGTTGCCGGTGGCGACCACCTCCGGCATCCGGGTGTGCGGAATGACGTCTTTCACCGGCCGGCCAATGGCCTGTTTCGGGTCGTCCAGCCCGAGCAACCGGGCGTAGCTCTGATTGATCCAGGTGATGCGGTTGTCGCAGTCCACCACGATGGCGCCGGCACTGGCTTCCTCGAACATCGGGAACAGGGCATCGATCAGCTCCTGGGTGAGACCGCTGCGGTTTCGCTTACCAAATAACTGCGCCATCGGCCGGTATCGTCGCGTTGGGGGTGAGTCGATGAGTATAGGGCCGCAGCTACGGCCTGGGCAAACCGCTAACCCAGCCCCAGAAACGGTGTCAGGGTCAGCGCGACCACCGCCACAATACCGACACACGCGGCCAGCACCCGCACCGGCGAGCGTCGCACACTGGCCCAGAATCCGGCCCGGCCGGCGCGCCGCTCGGAGTCGTACAGCGCCCGCTGGCGTTGCTGGCGTTCGCGCTGGTACGCCGCCAGCAGAGCCCGGGCGCGCACCGCCTCATCGTCATCGTGAACCCAGAAGCCGCCCATGCTGATACCCCAGCGGCTCGGCGGGGTCTCGTAGTAGCGCACATGGTGGGCCTCAAACAGGGCCCGGATGTCGTCGGCCTCGTCGTCGGGAACGTGGCGCAGGTTCATCAGGTGGTGTGGCATGGCTGGTATCGTTCAGGGCGTTGACTATATGCTATCACCAACCCTTGATGGACCGAACTCACGCCCGGGACGCCGTATGAGCCACACTGCCCTTTCGCTGCTGCTGGATTTCGACGACCAGGTCCAGCGGGACAGGGACCAAACACCGGCGTTCCTGCACCGCCGGGACCGCCGTTTCGCGCTGGACTGCCAGCAACGGGGCATTCGCCCCGATCCGGCACAGTGGCTGGCCCAGATGCACCGGCTCAGTGGCCCGGGCCAAAGCCGCAGTGCCGGACGCCGGGCGCTTCGTCGCTGGTCCCGGGTCACGGCGGGTTTGGTCGCCACCGGCGCCGCGCTCGGCATCGTCACCATGCTCGGGCTGCTGTTCTACGACGGCGGCCAGCGCATCAACGTCACCGTGATTCTCGGCTTCGTCCTTGTGCACCTGCTGCTGGCACTGGCCACCACGATTCAGGCCGCCGTCGGCTGGCAACCCTGGCGCTGGCTGGTTCGTCGCCTCGGCGAGCAGCCGTCCAGCGCCGTCCAGGCGCGGCTGCAACCCCTGCTTATGGCCCGGGCCGCCCACGCCGGCGGCTGCGCCTTTGCCACGCTCGGGCTGGTCACGCTGTTGGCGATGGTGGTGGTACAGGATCTCGCCTTTGGTTGGAGCACCACCCTGGATACCGCCGCCGGCAGCTACCACCGGCTGGTGCAGGGCATCGCCGTCC
>JBPEXU010000277.1:0-1978 GCA_052031225.1 Marinobacter sp.
GTGGTGTACCCTGCCCCGTAAGCAACCGGCGGCCCCTGTTCAAGCGCCGGTAGGTGGGTGACAATCGGGTTCTGGTAAGTAAGGATTCACCGGAATTCGCACCATGGGCATGACCGACAACCTGCTCTCCACCGGGCAGTGGCTCACCACCGCCGTGCTGTTCGTGCTGATTCTGCTGGCGGCGGTGCGCCGAGTCGACTGGCAGGCGTTCCGGCGCGACAACGCGTTGCAGCACTCGTTCTTCGGGGCGGCGGTGGCGCTGGGGTTTGTCTGGCAGTTGCGCGCCGGCATTTCGCCGGGACTGGCGATCCACGTGTTCGGGATGACCGTGGTCACCTTGATGCTGGGCTGGTCATTGGCGGTGCTCAGCGGCCTGTTGGCGCTGGTGATCACGGTTCTCACCGGCCGCGAACCGCTGCTGATGTTCGCCGCCAACGGCCTGATCACGGTGATGGTGCCGGCGCTGGTCAGCCACGCCATCCTGCGCTGGGAGCGCCGGCGTAACTTCCGCAACTTCTTCGCCTACATTTTCTTCTGCGGCTTTTTCGGGGCCGGGCTGTCGGTGGCCGCCGCCGGCCTGCTGATGTGTCTGCTGCTGTGGTCCAGCGGCGTTTACGGCTTCGACGAGCTGGTGCACGAATACCTGCGCTACCTGCCGCTGTTCATGCTGCCCGAAGGCTTCGTCAACGGCACCATCGTGACCGGGCTGATGGTGTTCCACCCGGACCGGCTGACCACGCTCGATCAGAGCCGTTATCGCTAAGTATCAGATGCCGTCACCGGACACCGCCGCCGGCTGCAGGGCGTCCGCGACCTCGCCCCGGTGGCCGTTGGCCAGCCAGGACTGGCTCCAGGCAACCACTTCCCCGGCTGGCATCGGGCGGGCAATGCCGTAGCCCTGAACAAAATTGCAGCCAAGCTGCCTGAGCATGCGGGCGTGCTCGGGGGTTTCCACCCCTTCGGCCAGCACCGGGTGGGCGAACCGCTGGGCCAGGAAGATGACGCTCTCGACGATGGCGCGGTCGCTGGCGTCGTTGAGCATGTTCCGGACGAAGCTCTGGTCGATCTTGATGACGTCGACCGGCAGCGTGCGTAGGTAGGTCAGCGATGAGAATCCGGTGCCGAAATCGTCCAGTGCCACCATCAGGCCCAGGGCCTGGCAACGGGTCAGCACGTTGTGGGCGCGCTGGGTGTCCTCCAGGGCGGTGGACTCCAGCACCTCCAGGGTGATTTTCGACGGGTCCAGCTCCGGGTGACTGTGCAGGTGACTCTCCAGGTAGTCCACCAGGTTGTGATCGATCAGATGGGGGGCGCTGATGTTGATGCTGACGCTCAGATCCAGGCCGGCCGCGTGCCAGCCGTTGAGTTGGTGGATGGCCTCTTTCACCACCCACTGACCCACGGGTACTTCCAGGTGACTGTGCTCCAGCGCTGGCAGGAATTCCCCCGGGCCGAGCAGGCCCCGTTCCGGGTGGCGCCAGCGGATCAGCGCTTCAAAGCCCACCAGCCGGCTGTCGGACACCCGGACTTGGGGCTGAAAGTAGAGTTCGAATTCTTCGTTCTCCAGGGCCCGGGAAAGTTCGGTTAACTGTTGGCGTCGCTGGCGGCGGTATTCGTCCAGGCCCGGATCGAAAAAGTGGAACAGATTGCGGCCCTTCTCCTTGGCCGAATACATGGCCTGGTCGGCGTGGCGGATCAGCGTTTCGGCGTCGGCGTTGTCGTCCGGGTAAAGGGTGATGCCCAGGCTGGCGGTCAGCGTGAGGGTGGTGTCACGCACCGGCAGCGGCTCGGCAACGGTGGCCAGAATACGCTGGTAGACCGCTTCGCTGACCTCGTTCTGCAGCAGTAGGACAAACTCATCGCCGCCGATACGGGCCACGGTGTCGCCGCTGCGCAGGGCCCGGGTCAGGCGTTCGGCCAGGGTCCGCAGCGCCTGGTCGCCGGCTTTGTGGCCAAACTGATCGTTAATGGCCTTGAA
>JBPEXU010000278.1:0-2821 GCA_052031225.1 Marinobacter sp.
TTACCGGGCCTCGGGCGCCGGCGGTCAGCACGTAAACCGGACCGAGTCTGCGGTGCGCCTGACCCACAATCCGACCGGGATTGTCGTGGCCTGTCAGGCCGGCCGAAGCCAGCACCAGAACAAAGATCAGGCCATGAAACAGCTCAAGGCCAAGCTCTTTGAGCTGGAGATGCAAAAGCGTAACGAAGAAAAGCAGAAGGCCGAGGACGCCAAGGCGGACATCGGCTGGGGCAGCCAGATCCGTTCCTATGTGCTGGACGACAGCCGGGTCAAGGATCTGCGTACCAAGGTCGAAACCAGCAACACCCAGGCGGTGCTGGATGGTGACATCGACAAGTTTATCGAAGCCAGTCTGAAGATGGCGCTGTAACCGGCGCCGTTTTTCCTATATCCGGACAACCCAGATTCCGAGCGAGCCAACATGACCGAACAGACCCAGAACGCCGCACAGCACGAGGACAACAAGCTGATTGCCGAGCGCCGCGCCAAACTGGCGGCGCTGCGTGAGCAGGGCAATCCGTTCCCCAATGACTTCCGTCGCGACGCAACGGCCGCCGAACTGCAGGAAAAGTACGGCGACAAGACCAAGGAAGAGCTGGAATCGCTGGGCATCCAGGTGGCCATTGCGGGTCGCATGATGCTTGACCGCAAGGCGTTCAAGGTGGTCCAGGACATGACCGGTCGGATCCAGATCTACGCCTCGAAAGAGGTGCAGAAAGACACCAAACACTGGGATCTGGGCGACATCGTCGGGGTTCGCGGCACCCTGGCGAAGTCCGGCAAGGGCGATCTGTACGTCACCATGGAAGACTATGTGCTGCTGACCAAGTCGCTGCGGCCGCTGCCGGAGAAGCACAAGGGACTGACCGATACCGAGGCCCGCTATCGTCACCGCTATGTGGACCTGATGGTCAACGAAGACAGTCGTCGGGTATTCCACACCCGGTCGCAGATCATCAGCACCATGCGCCAGTATTTCACCGAGCGTGGTTTTATGGAGGTGGAAACCCCCATGCTGCAGGTGATCCCCGGTGGCGCCACCGCCCGGCCGTTTGTGACGCATCATAATGCCCTGGACATTGATATGTACCTGCGCATCGCCCCCGAGCTGTTCCTGAAGCGGCTGGTGGTCGGAGGCTTTGAACGGGTCTTTGAAATCAACCGCAACTTCCGGAACGAGGGGCTTTCCACCCGGCACAATCCGGAGTTCACCATGGTCGAGTTCTATCAGGCCTACGCCGATTACAACGACCTGATGGATCTGACCGAAGACATGCTGCGCACCATCACCCAGAAAGTGCTGGGCACCACCACGGTCACCAATACCCGCATCCTGAAGGATGGTCGCGAAGAAACCCTGGAGTACGATTTTGGCAAGCCGTTTGAGCGCCTGACCGTGCTCGATGCGATCCTGCGGTACAACCCGGATCTGACCCGCGACCAGCTCACCGATGAAAAGAGCGCCCGGGAGGTCGCCCGCGGACTCGGTATTCCGCTCAAGGACGGCTGGGGGCTGGGTAAGGTGCAGCTGGAAATTTTCGAGGCCACGGCTGAGCCCCGTCTGATGCAGCCGACGTTCATCACCGAGTACCCGAAGGAAGTGTCGCCGCTGGCCCGCTGCAAGGACAGCGATCCCTTCGTGACGGAGCGGTTCGAGTTCTTTGTCGGTGGTCGTGAGATTGCCAACGGCTTCTCGGAGCTGAACGATGCGGAAGATCAGGCCGAACGTTTCCGCGCCCAGGTCGCGGAGAAGGAAGCTGGCGACGACGAAGCCATGTTCTACGACGACGACTATGTCATGGCTCTGGAGTATGGCCTGCCTCCGACCGCCGGTGAGGGCATTGGTATTGATCGCCTGGCCATGCTGCTGACCGACTCCCCGTCGATCCGCGACGTCATCCTGTTCCCGGCCATGCGCCCGGAACACAAGGCCGATACCAAGCCCTCGGAGGCCTGACCGGTGCACCCGGCCGATGTCCTGGCGAGCCAGCTCAAGCCCGGCCGTGGTTGGGAGCAGCACCTGGCAGGCGAGTTCCGCCAGCCCTACATGCGGGCACTGGCGGAATTTCTCGCCGCGGAGGAGCAGGCGGGCAAGACCCTGTTCCCGCACCGCAACCGCTGTTTCAATGCACTCAACAGCACGCCCCTGGACCGGGTCTCGGTGGTGATCCTGGGCCAGGACCCGTACCACGGTCCCGGCCAGGCCCACGGCCTCTGCTTCTCCGTTCGCCCGGATGTGCCGCCTCCACCCTCATTGGTCAATATCTTCAGGGAAATCCAGGACGATCTCGGCATTGCGCCACCGGACCATGGCTGTCTGCAGCCTTGGGCCGAGCAGGGGGTGCTGCTGCTCAACAGTGTCCTGACGGTGGTTCAGGGGCAGGCCGGCGCGCATCAGGGTAAAGGCTGGGAAACCTTCACCGACCGGGTCGTCGAGACCGTAAACCGGGAGCGTGAAGGTGTGGTGTTTCTGCTCTGGGGCAGTTACGCCAGAAAGAAAGGCCAGCGTATTGACCGCGGTCGGCATCTGGTGCTGGAAGGGCCGCACCCATCGCCATTAAGTGCGTATCGAGGGTTTTTCGGGTGCCGGCACTTTTCCCGGGCGAACGACTGGCTGCAACAAAAAGGGCAGCCACCCATTGACTGGGCGCTGCCCTCCAAGGCCGACCTGCTGGCGCGCTATCGCAGAAAATAGTTACTGCAACAGCGCCATGGCGGCTTCCATCTGCGCGTTCAGGTCTTCTTCCTCACTCATGTCGATGTTCGGGTCCAGGCCGAGCCGGTCAAACGCAGAAATCTGGTTCCAGTCCATCTCGGTCCA
>JBPEXU010000279.1:0-8708 GCA_052031225.1 Marinobacter sp.
GAATATGGCGCGGGAGCTTGAAAGCGGCGTCACCCTCCAGTACATCGAACGTGAACTCCGTGAGGCCGGAGGAAGCGCACCGTCGCGCCCGGTCCTGAAAACACTGACCGAGCTGTTGGAACAGAGTGAGCCGGCGCCATCCACCTGGCTGGAGCGTTACGGCGACTCGGAACCCGACCGCACCGAGGCCCCGGAACCACAGGGCAGCGGCTGGTGGCTGAACCGGGCTCGGCAGCTACAGGTGGGCGACTGGGTTGAGCTGCTTGAGGCCGACGGCGAACGCCGCCGTATGCGCCTGGTCTGGGGCAGCGACGACGCATTGCAGTTTGCCTTCCTTTCGCCCCAAGGGATGAGCGAGAGTCGGTTTGACCTTGCCGAGTTCGTTGACCGGCTGGCCCAGGGCACCGCCTGGCTGGTGGAAGGTGACCAGATACCGTTCATTGACCAAAGCCTGTTCAGCATCGTCGAAGACGTTTATCGGAAACTGAATTTTCAGGCCACACACGACCCGTTGACCGGGTGCATGCACCGGCATGACTTCGAGAAAAACCTGGCGGCTGTGCTGGCCTCGGTCGCCGCCCGGAATGCCCAGGGCGCGGTCATGCTCGTAGACGTTGACGAATTCTCCGTGATTAATGCGTCCTACGGCTCGGGCGCGGGCGATCAGGTACTGGCGTTTGTCGGCCAGACCCTCAAACGCTGCCTGGCAGACGACCACCCGGACGCCTCGGTCGGGCGCATCGGTGGCAATGAGTTTGCGATCGCGCTGGCAAACATTCCGACCGAGGCAGGCCTGGATCTGGCCGATGCCATCCGACGGCGCTTCCAGGACCACGTATTCGATCAGAACGATCTGAACTTTCGCATCACCGTGAGCGTCGCGATCAAACCGATCGACAGTGCCGACACCACCGCCGGTGAACTGCTGAACCAGGCCAGCCTGGCCCTGAAATCCAGCAAGCGAAAAGGCAGCAACCGGACCGAACTCATCCGGCCCTCCGCCTCGGTCACCACCAAGGGTGCGACCGAATGGGTGTCGCAAATCGACCGCAGCATTCGTGATGGCAGCCTCTACATGCGAGCCCAGCCCATTGTGCCGCTGGATAAAACGGACCACGGTTACCGGCAATACGAGCTGTTGCTGGGCCTGACCGACCCTTCCGGCCGGGAAATTTCTCCACAGGGGTTCATTGAGGCCGCCGAGCAATACCACCGTAACTCCCGGGTTGATCTGTGGGTCATCCGGGAAGTCATGGACTGGATGCGTAACAACCCCAGCGCACTGGCCGACATCGACACCTTCAACGTGAATCTCTCTGGCGCCTCCCTCAGTGACGACAGCTTCATGCTGGGTTTGGAGGCAAAGCTCAGAGAAAACGCCGACCTTGCCCACAAACTCTGCTTCGAAGTCACCGAAACCTCCGCCGTGGGCAATCTGCACTTCGCCGCCGACTTCATGCGCGAGATGAAGCGGCTGAATTGCCGATTTGCGCTCGATGACTTTGGCACCGGGCTGTCCTCCTACGCCTATCTCCAGCGCCTGCCCGTGGACTATGTCAAAATTGACGGCATCTTTATTCGGGACATCGCCTCCAACCTGACCAATTACGCGCTGGTCAGGTCCATCAATGAGTTGTCTCATTTCCTCGATATGAAAACCATCGCCGAGTATGTCGAGGATATGGACATCGTCGAGACGCTCCGTGAGATCCAGGTGGATTACGCCCAGGGCTACGCCATCGCCAAGCCGCACAGGCTGGACAGCCTGAGCCAGACCACCGTCAAGGCCTGATCGTCCCGGACTTAACGCCCACAAGGAGTTTCATGTCACCCGTTCTGACTTTTGCCGTGTTTGCTGCACTGCTTATCGCCGGCTCGGTGTTCTATCTGTTCTATTACACCGGCTGGCGCCGCAGGCGCACCCTACAGCACCCCTTCCCGTCCCAGTGGCGTGACCTGTTGCACCAGCAGGTTCCCCTCTACCGGGCCTTGCCCGACACTCAGAAGCGTCAGCTGGAGCAGCGGGTCCAGCTGTTTCTGGCCGAGAAAGACTTCTACGGCTGCGACGGTTTTCAGGTCGACGACCGGGTCCGCCTCACCATCGCCGGGCATGCCTGCCTGCTGATTCTGGCCCGCCCCTATGCCGACTACGACGAGGTTCGCAGCATTCTGGTGTATCCCGATGTTTATCGGGCGCAGGCGGCCCATGAGCAGGGGCCGGTTGTCCACATGGGCGAAGAAGTGCGAGCGGGAGAAGCCTCGGGCTACGGCCAGGTGGTGCTGGCCTGGAGTCAATGTGAGGAAGCGGCCGGCGACAGTGATAGCCCGCACAATGTCATCCTGCACGAGTTTGCGCACCAACTGGACTATCTGGACGGTCAGGCCGACGGCGCTCCCCCGCTCACCGGAGCGCAGGCCGAGCATTGGTATCAGACCATGACCGAGGCCTGGGAGCACCTGCAGAGGACGCTGGAGCACCACCACCGCCCCTGGCTCGATCCCTACGGCGCGACCGAACCTGCGGAGTTTTTTGCGGTACTGACGGAGACCTTCTTCCAGCAGCCCGACCACCTCAAACAGGAGCAACCGGCAGTCTATCAGGCCTTGTGCGATTTCTATCGCCTGGACCCGTCAGACTTCCGGACGCGTCCGGCATCTTAGTTGGCGCCCTTCAGGTCAAATCCTCGAACGGATTGAAGGCCACCTCCCAGTGATACCCCTCGGTATCCCGGAAGTAGCCGGAATAGCCGCCCCAGAACACCTTTTCCGCCGGCTTGACCAGGGTCGCGCCCGCCGTGACCGCCTGAGCGAGCACGACGTCCACCTCAGCCTCGGAAGACACGTTGTGGGCCAGCGTGACACCGCCCGGGCCGCGGATGGTTTCGACCTCGACCCCAATGTCGCTGGCCAGGGCCGCCCTGGGGTACAGCGCCAGCCAGGTCCCCTCCAGACAAAAGAAGGCAATACTGCCATCTTCAAACTTATGGCGGGGCAACCCGAGCCCATCCTGGTAAAACCGGGTTGCCCGTTCGAGATCGTCGACGCCCAGGGTGACAATGCTGATTTTGGCTTTCATGACAGAGTCCTTTCCATGTGAGGTGTATGGCCGTGAGTGGAGTCGGGCCATGCGTGGTGTCTGGAGGGTGGCAGATGCGTGTTAATCTGGCATACCAGCCCGATTCCGTCCACACTGAAAACACACGTCAACAGGAGTAATTCGATGCCGTGGATTGCCTGGCTCTTCATCGTACTGGCCCTGGCGATGATCGTGGGCAGCCTGATGCTGCTCAGGGACACCGCCCACCAAATGCCGATCAGTGAAGAGAAAATGAAGCGCATTCTGGCGCGCAAGCAGGAAATGGAGGCCCGAGACCGGGAAGAGGAGCGCTAGAGTCTCCGGCGCTCCTGCTCCGGCACGTTTTAGGGCATAATCCGGCAACGTTCTGGTGCCCGAAAGTGCGTGACGAAGGAGTGCCCGGTGACTTCAACAACGAAAAACAAGCGCTCCGGACGAGGGCTTTCGCTGTTTGGGATGATCTTCCTGCTGATCGGCCTGGGGGTGATTGTCGCCGGCCCGGTCCAGACCCTGTACGAGCATTTCACCAGCGCTGACTGGCCTCAGGTGCCTGCCGAGCTCGACACCATCACCCTGAAAACCCACTCCGGCTCGGACTCCACCACGTATTCTGTCGAGGCCTCTTACCGATACCAATTCAATGGCCGCTCCTATGTCGGCACCCGGGTCGGCTACGACATCGGCAGTGACAATCTGGACGACTACCACCGACAGGTGGTGGCTCGGCTAAAACGGGCCCGGCAAAACGACCAGATCCGGGTTTGGGTCAACCCGGATGATCCCTCCGAAAGCTACCTGGTACGCGAGCTTCGATGGCGCAAGATGCTGTTTATGGGGCTTTTCGGTGTGGTATTCGGTTCCGTCGGCCTGTTCATACAGATACTGGCTAGAGCCCGAACAGCGAAGCAGAATCGGCAACACGGCATCCTCTATTCGGCAGAAAAAAGCGCGCACTGGCTGCTCTTCTTTTTCGCCTTTCTCATGATTGCCATGAGTCTGCCCGCCGTGCTCGCCATTCCCGAGGAACTGGCGCAGGGCAACTGGCTGATCCTCGCGGTCCTGCTGTTTCCGATCGTTGCCGCGGCGATCTCGGCCGGCGCCTGGAGGAGCCGTCGAAACTGGCGTTTCTACGGCCCCACCCCCCTTACCATGGACCCGTTTCCGGGCCAGGTGGGCGGAGACATTGGCGGCCGGATCGAGCTGCCCCGACACATCGGCCCGGAGGAGTGCGCCGTCACCCTCAAGTGCTTCCGGGTCCGGATTTCCCGCGGCAAGAATTCCAGTCGCCACGAATCCCTGATCTGGCAGGAGGAGCAGGCGCCGGAAATCCGCAGCGAAGGCTCTGGCACGGTCGCCTGCTTTCGTTTTACGCCCCCGGATCACCTGCCCGCCACCGATAGCGAAGGCCGACAGCAGATTGTCTGGCGACTGGTGTTCAACGGCCCGTCCCGACCCTATCCGCTGGAGCGCACCTACGAGCTGCCCGTTGAGCAGGGGAGCCAGAAATCGACCGTGACCCTGAGCCAGTCCCACGTCCAACGCTCACACCAGCGGGCATCGCTGCGATCCAGCATGGCAGCGGCGGAACAGATCGACGTGCAGGCCACCGGGACCGGTTTCCTGGTCAGAAGTCCGGGTGGGCGAAACCTGGTTTTCAAAACGATGATATTTCTGTTCGGGCTGGTGTTTACCGGCGTGGGTGTTGGCCTGTTCTGGCACGCCGACGCCGAGCTGACGATGTACTTCATGGGGGCGGTGTTCAGCCTGTTCGGCGTACCCTTCACCCTGGGCGGTCTGTTCATGCTGGGACGCAGCCTGGAGGCGCGCATTTCCGGCACCCGGGTCGAATCCACCCGCTTCTGGTGTGGAATTTCGATGCGCCGGCGCCAGGGCGAACTGATGCGCGCCGATCAGCTCCTGCTGATACCCGGTGGCAGCATGACCCAGGGCAACCGGACCAAGGAGTTCTTTTCACTGGCGTTCAAGGACGGGGACCAACAAATCCTGCTGGCTGAGGGCATCGTCGGCCGCCCGGTCGCCGAAGCTCTGCGAGACAACCTGATCAGGTTGCTGCGTTTGCCGGAGCAATAACGTTAATCCCCCAGCACAGTTCGTCGTGGCTCGCGGTGTATGCCCAGCTCATGCCGCCTATCAGCCCAATTGTTTTCACATTCATCACCGTCCATCTGAAAAATTCAGGCAGAAAAAAACCCCGGTCACCGGGGTTTTTTTCTGCGGGGGAATCGTTCACGACACCCGCTTTCTCCGAACGACACCAATGCCCAGTAATCCCAGCCCCAGCAGCGCGATGCTGGCCGGCTCCGGTACTGCGGTTGTCTCGATCTGGAAGGTTGCCGAGCCACCGGTGAAGTAGTAGACGTCCGGGGTATAGTCGTAGCTTACGTGCAGACTGTTGTCGGTGAAGGACAACGTAGGCAGGAAGCTCGGACGGGTCAGGTCGTTGGTCAGCAGAGAGATACCGGAAATCACTTCACCCACGGTATCGAAGACGATGTTGCTAATCCAGGCGTCAAAGGTCTGGAAATCCCAAGTATCCTGAGAATCAAGCGTCAGTATATTGGAACTCGGATCAAAGTCCATCCAGACGACACCGCCACCCCAACCATCGGGATTCTCGACGAAATCGCCGCTGTCCAACTCATAACCGGCGCCAATGGACTGATTCAGCGACTCATAAACCAGAGGCTGGCCCGAGCGGTAGTCCGGCAGGTTTGATTCGGTTCGGAAATCACCCGTCATCAGGCCGGCACTTGCGGCACCGGAAAAGACGAGCGAAAAAGCACATACGCTGCGTGTCAGGTTTTTCATAAGAACTCCTTATCGTTTTTATCGACTGCACCACCTCGTATGCAAAGCGAAAACCAGGCCATAAATCCTATCTTACTGATACAAAAACCTTATTCAGAACATAAAACGACAACGCGAAAGAAAGTGTAATTTTTTTCGACATCTGTCTCTGGAAAGCAACACCTTCCCAGCCTCGCAGCGAGAAACTAACCGCTAATGTCAGGTTACTTTACAGATCGGTGATAACAGCACTCCAGAGACAACGAAAAAATCTTATCAGTCAATCAGTTAAACTCTGATGGCACTGTTTGTGCTAAACGACGGACGCTGCTATAGCAGCAAACCTTATAACCAAGGAGCGGAATATGAAGAAAGCAATACTGTTCGCGGCATGCTTGTTCTCCGGCATGGCCAATGGCGCACTGATCAACTTCACCGGCAACATCGCTTACCACAACGACGTGGTGTACACCTACTTCACGCTGGACAACGACGCCAACAACGTCAGAGTCTGGACTGACTCGTTCCAGGGTGGCACCAACTTCGACCCCATTACCGCCCTGTGGGACGGCTCTGGCAATCTGATCAGTCAGAACGACGACAACGACAACATCAACCCGGCGACACAAACCCGCTACGACTCCGGCTTCAACCTGAGCTTCCTGGCCGCCGGCGACTACCTGTTCACCGTGGCGACTTACGCCAACTTTGCCTCAGGCAGCACGCTCGCTGACGGCTTCCGGTACGACGGCGAAACACCGATTTCGCTGGATACCTGGCGCCAGCCGGCAAACGACGTGGACATGGGTACTTTCTGGAGCGTCTGGCTCGACGGCGTCGACAGCGCGAGCAATCCTGGCGCCAATCCGGTACCGGAACCGGGCTCTCTGGCCCTGCTCGGCCTGGGCCTGGTGGGTCTCGGGTTCTCCCGGAAAATGAAGTCCGCGTCGTAAGCACTGGCGAAGCCAGGCTTTGGCAAACGGCTCGACGGGCCGGCGGGCAACCGCCGGCTTTTTTTGTGCCCTGGTCTTGGCATCTCGTTTTCCACCTTGCTGCATTCGGTCACAGTGTCGAGAGTGTCGCTACCCCTCCGAAATACAACACCAGCAGAACCACACTCTCCAACCCGATGTTGCCCGGGCCGTAACGTTGGCGATAAATGAGCCCCATCAACAGTACGCCCGTCATCAGCATGGCGTTCGCCAGCCAGAAGACCTCAGCCCCGGACACCGCTTCATAGATCGGCCCTTGCCGGTAGGCGATGTCGGAAGCTGCAATGAACAGCGTATCGAAGGCATTACCGCCGATGATATCGCCAACGGCGAGGTTCAGTGCACCCATCCGGACGGCAGTGATGGCCACAACCAGCTCAGGGATGGAGGTTGAAACCGCGGTAAACAGGCCGCCAACCACACCATGGGAAAGCCCGGTTCTTTCTCCCAGTGGAATCGCCAGCTGCGCCAGCGCCCAGCCCCCTGCGGCGACAATCAGAGCGTAAACCAAAAACTGCGACCACAATCGAAATAACGCTGATCGGTGAGCTCGGTGTCGTGCTGCGGGTTCGGACGAGGTATCGCGGGTTTTCTTGGGCAGCCACATGGGGGTGTCGTGCGTGCGCGCGAGCAGGTGGACACCGAATACGTAGACCAGGATCAGGACGACAGAAGCGGGATGGACGGCAAACACCGATACCGAGGGCACCGCCAACGCCACACCGTGAATGCCCAGAAGCGTCAGCAGAAAAGCCGACATAAACAGGTTTTCCGCAGACGCAGCGGCGTGTTCCAGATTGGCCCGCCGATACACGATGTCGGCGATAGCCAGAAAGACCGTCTGCGCCGCGATTCCACCCAGGCCATTACTGACCGCCAATTCTGCGTATCCGGCAGCCGCCGCAGAAACCGATGTGGTGATCCCGGAAAGGGATGTTGAAGCGCCGATAAACAGAGCACCGACCAGCGCTTCTCCCAGGCCCGTGCTGTAGGCGAGATCCCTGGCGGTTTTGGTCATCCGAATGCCAAACCAGCCAATAACGACGGCGACGATGACGAACCCAAGTACAATCAGAGCGAGCGGCCAATTCGCGGGGTCCGTCATGGCCCGTCCCGCACTATCCAAGGAGTTCCCTGGCCAGAAGCAAGGCTCAGTGCTCCATCTGGTGGCCGGAGTGGTCCATCTTCATTCCGGAGCCCTTGGCCATCTCGCCATCAAGAGGCTCGACCGCAAGCTCCACTTCGACAGCCGCCGCCTGATCAAAGTACAGGGTCAGGGGAACCCGCTCGTCTTCGGCCAGCGGCTGCCGGAGTTGCTCCAGCATCAGGTGATATCCGTGCGGTTTGAGCTCCACCGTCTGACCGGCCGGCACGCTGAGCCCCCCGGAAAGCGGCTGCATCCGCATGACGCCGTCTGTCATGGTGGTCTGGTGGATGGATACACGACCAGCTCTGGGTGTTTCCGCGCGCACCAGAACCACGTCCTGATCCGATCCATTGGTGATGCTGAGATAACCGACGCCCATGGAGGTGCCCGGCGGAGTGGGCCGGCTCCAGGGATGGTCAACCCGGATATCGCCGCTCTGGTACTCGTGGGCAGCGCTGACGGGCACCCACAAAGCGGCGAGCAGTAACAACAGATTCAGGCGGGATTTCATAATGCACAGTTCCTCAGACTATCGAATGACGTGTCCGCAGGATAAAAAGGAACCGGACCGGTTCCAAGGGAAAGGCTGCGGCAAATTGTCACGGAGAATCAGTCAACCTTCTGGGCCAGCCGCTCCCGTATCCGGTCCATGGCGTCGGGCTTGCCAAAGTAGTAGCCCTGAAAA
>JBPEXU010000028.1:0-2515 GCA_052031225.1 Marinobacter sp.
CCCCCACATCCACCAGGCCGGTGACGTCGGAGGGACGGTCGATCTTGGTCGGTCGTACTTTCGGATCGATCATATCCATGGGCGCCAGGGAGTTACCGCCGGATTCCGAGCTTTGCGAGCCGATCAGCGTCAGCAGGGAACCGTCGGCGCCCGCTTTATGGATGCCGTACATGGGGTTATGGGGGTTGTTGCCGGTGTCGTTCTCGGAACGCGCCGCAATGATTGCGCCGTTGACCGAGGCTCGGGTGGCCGCGCTGGTGCTTTGCAGCATGCCACGCAGGAAGCCGCTGTCGGCGTGAAACGCCAGGCCAAACTCCTGATTCACAAAGGCCGGGTCGTTTGGCAGCATGTCGCCGGGCAGCCCAAGCTTGTTGTAGCCAGCGGTGCTGAGAAAGTCCATCTGGCCGCCGGACTTGCCCATCAGCACGTTGGAGCCGGCGATGTTGGCGCCGCCGGCGAGGTCAAAACAGATGAACGGGATCTTGCCCGCGCCTTGTACCGAAATCCCGCAGCTCTGTTTCAGGGCTTCCAGATCGGAGGACAGTGCCGCGGACGCCGATCGTGGGTTGGCGAACAGGCTGAAGATGGAGGCGCCAAACAGGGTGGCGCTGCCGGCCATCAGGCCCTGGGCGATGAACTCCCGGCGCGTTTTCGGGCGCGCGTGATCGGAGTGAAACAGTGGTGCGTCGTTGCTCAGGGCTTTTTTTCTGGGTTTGCGAATAAGCATGTTCGTGTCCTCTACTGAACCAGGGTGGTGGCACTGCCCAACACAGCGGCGCAACTGGCCTTGACCACCGTTTCGGTGCGGTCGGCGGGGCAAGTGGCGCCGCAACTGGTCAGTCTGTCGATCAGATTATTCAGTTCGTTTTCGATGTCCGGGTCCGCCGGCTGGCTGGCCAGCGACGCACCGACAAAGCGGCTCAGCAACGGCCCGGTGATCAGGCTGCGGCCCGCATGATCGAAGGCACTGGCCGGATCGGCGCCGAAGTCAAAGCCGGGGAAAACGCTGGCACGCAATGAGGGACTGGACACCAGCACGTCGCAATATTGGATCGCCATCTGGGTGATCGCCATCTGGTGCGACGACAGGAAGCCGTTGATGTTCTCTACCGTCGGCAACTGCTGTTTGACCGTGGTATAGGTCGCGAATACGTCCGGGTGGGTCTTGTCGACACCGGTCATCCGGGCCATGGATTCGTTGATCTCGTCGAAAGTCTTCAGACCAAACTCCGGCGACGGCGGCAGATCCGTCGGAGTTGCCGCCGGTGGCAGCGGCGGTTCGGAGCGGGCGTAGGTCTCGTCGCCAATCCGGTCGAAGGTGAGGAAAAACTCGTCGTTGTCCGGGCCGTTTTCGAGCGCGACAATGGTGCCCAGCGGCGACAGCGGCTGGCCCACGCCGGGCTCGTAGTCGGCGCTGTTCAGGGTCACGTCCAGGTTGGCCCAGGCCTGGCCCACCGTGGCTTCCTTGCCGTTGATGCCGATCCGCATACCTTGCAGGCGAATGCCCTGAGGCTCTGCGGTGTCATCGAGGCTGATGAAGAACGGCGTCGCAAAGCGGTAGCTGTAGCTGTCGAACTGGCTGACCTCAAACACGATGAACGCCTCGGGCACGTTGATCAGGTGTGAGACCCCGAACAGCAGGTAGAACTTCTGGCCGACGCCGACCTCGTAGTTGGCTCTGACCTGTTCGGGGGTCAGGGCGCGGTTGTGAATGGCGACCAGGCGGATCACGCCCTGCCAGGGCGAGTTGCCATCGGTTTCGTTGCCGAGCACCAGGGCATAGGTATCGTCCCACTCGTTCAGCAGGCCGTATTCGTCGGGATCGATGTCGCCGCTGGGTTCGCCGTTGACGAAAATCTGCCGGCCGGTGCCGGGCGAGTAGTTCACCACCACGTGCTGCAGGGTGGCCTGCAGGAGCATGTCGGCATCCTGAGTGCCGAAGGCCATGTTCTGGTCGCTGGTGGTGGAACGGTGCAGTACCTCGTAGCGCTGCAGCGACTGGCTGAGGGTGACATTGCGCTCGGTCGAGGAACCGGAGTAGGTGACGATCCGGGCGTCTTCCTGGGTGATGTTGCCGGGGGCGACCCAGGCCTCAATGGCGTACTCGCCGGAGGCCGTCAGCATGGTGTGCAGCTTTTTGCTGTTCGCGGTGGAGCCCTGGGCCTTGCCGGCCGGAATCATAAAGCCCTGTTCGTTCTGGGTGGCCGGGCCGATGTTGATGCCCCAGCCGCCGACCCAGTCGACGTTGCCACTGAGGGTCAGATCCAGTGCCGGCGACACGCCGCTGGTGTCGAAGGCGGTCTGGCCTTCGCCTTCCTTGAATTCGTACAGGGCGATGATGTTGTCTTCGAAACGCCCGCCGGAGTTGGCGAGCAGGCCATCGTTGGTCAGGTTCAGCGCTTTACTGACCACCAGATCCGGGTCCACCGGCTCCAGCGTCAGGGTCTGGGCGAATTCCAGGATCTTCAGTTCCATGTAGTCCGCCGAGGCCTCACAATTGCCGCCCCAGCAGTTG
>JBPEXU010000280.1:0-2493 GCA_052031225.1 Marinobacter sp.
TGCGCCGGAACTGGGACAGAATCGCTGGTATCTGGTCCGGCGATTGGGTAACGTCCCCGAAAGGGCTGACCAAGGAGTGGTCCGGCCCATCAGCGGCACCGGTGGGAACCGGTGCCGGCACACAACAGGGAATGTTATGCGCCTAATACCGTCATACCGGCTCCAACTGGAGGATCTGCCCCAGCTTGAAAGCCCCTCCATCGCCACCGATCGGGTTCGCCGAGCCCTGTTCACGGCCTTTCCATCCGATGCTCTGAATCTGAACCTCACCGACATCCCCGGGCTGTACCCTGGAATGCCGCCTGACATCGCCAACCGGCTCATCGTTTCGCAAGTGGCGACCGGCAACTTGCTGCTGGTGTGCAGCGGCATCGGCAGCGATAAACCGCAACACCCGCTGGTCACCTGGCAGAACGAGGGCACGGTCGAGGCTCCGGGGGCATGGCGATGCGCGGCGCAAGGGCTGGACGTGAATGGAGTGGTGCGCGCCGTGGCCGAGCTGAATCGCCGGCGCCTGTCGCCCTCGGACTTGCATCCGGGCTCAGGCTTTGGCGTCGCCGCAGCCACTGCGCAGGGCTCAGGTGCCAATCCCCCGGCCGCTCAGGCCGAACTGGAATCGCCCCCGCCAGCCCCCGGGTTGTCCTTGCCTCTGGGCGCGTCGGCGCAGATCAAGCCGCTGACCAGCAGCAACCAGAATTCGCCAGAGCCGGAACCCGAAAAACTGCACTTGGTGGCCGGACTGTTCACCGATGGCACTCTGAACAACGTCGACAACATTGAAATCTTTCGCAAACGCCTCGTTCAGGACTGCCTGGAACCGCTGCGCGCAGACCCTTCCCGGCTGGAGGACTGCCAGACCCGCCTCGCCCTGCGCCTGGGCGAAAGCTACGCCAACGGACCAACCAATGTGGTGAAGCTGTTTGATCTGTATCGGGAAGATGATGTCATTCAGGGGAGCGAACGAACCGTTACGATCAAGAACTATGAGGCTGGCGCGGGTACGCGCTCCGGCCACGATGACTCGTTGTTGGGGGCTGCGACAGGACTCGGTGAAACCGGTATCCCTGGGCAGTTGGAGCGCCTGTTCCGTGATTGTTCGGCATCTGCCGCGACGGCGCTGTCCGGCAAACAGCCCGACACACTAACCGTCGATTTGTTTGGATTCAGTCGAGGCGCGGCGGCAGCCCGGTGCGCCGCCAGCGATATTTTGAAAGGCGTGAGCGGGAACCTCGGGCGGGCATTGTCCAAACACGGGATACGCTGGCCGAAACAGGTCTCTATCCGATTTGTGGGCTTGTTCGATACGGTTGCGGGGATCGTGAATCCGATCAATTTTGACTTCTCTGCCGCCAATGATCGAAACAGTCCGGTCGAGCTCTTTCTGGACCCGGGCCATGTGATGCACGCAGTGCATTTGGTTGCCGGTGATGAAAAGCGAGCCAACTTTGCTCTTAACAGCTTGCGGGGGGAAGATGGTCGTTTGCCCGATAATTTTAGGGAAATCGTGCTCCCGGGCGCGCATTCCGACATCGGTGGCGGTTACCCGGATATTCAGACGGAGTCGATTTTGCTGCATCCCACACTCACAGTCAGAGGCTCGCGGACCCGCTGGCCGGAGCAGACCCTGGAGTGGGACAATCTAGATGCTCTGAAACGCCAGGTCGATGCCGAGGGGTGGATCGGTGCACACAGTCTTCCTTTGCCGGATGGACGTCCGCCTAGCTTGACGCTCGATATGAAAAAAAGCGAACACCCGTTGCCGGACGGTCGGGTAGAGCTGTCTCTTCAGATGACGCGGCGGATTCGGGGGGAGTATTCGCGGGTAGGATTTAGGCTGATGCACTCGCTGGCAAGGGAAAAACAGTTACCGTTCAACGATATCCCGGACAGTGTAAGCCTAATGCTCGGCGAGGAACTCGAGGAAATCGATGCACAACTTCGGCGGTCGATAAGTGCGGGAGACGATAACCCGACATTAAGTACGGATGCGATTGCCAAACTTCGACAGTGCTATATCCATCATTCAGACCACTACAACCCGGTGAGGTGGCTTATGGGAAGCGACATCGCGCGGATGGAGTTCCCGGCCCAAGAATTAATTCATCCACTTAGACCGAATTTATCAAATACCCGAACCATTCACTCCAACGCACGGCCAGGATAAATCATGCGGAATATTCGATCCTTCAATTTGGTTTGTCTCTTGCTTTTGAGTAGCTGTGCGAGTTACCCGGCGAAAGACGAAGATGTCGTGTGGTATTTTCAGCTCGCGACCCCCCGACATTACGATGTCTGGGTAGAACACTTGGAATTCGAGCTTTCCGGAGTGAGGCATTGGTACCACCCAGCCGGCAGCATGAGTTGTTGCTGGAAGGGGCCGTATGGGCCGAAAGGCATATCTGGTCGTCTGGAACCTTTCCCTAACTTTATTGCCATCCAGTGGTTTTCCTTCGCGGAGCAAAAGTTTTATCAACGGCTGATTTCAATTCCTGA
>JBPEXU010000281.1:0-19693 GCA_052031225.1 Marinobacter sp.
GCAAATGGCCTGGATGTAGCGGACCGACCCTCGCGCCACGTCACTCTCCCTGCGATTCCCGCGCAACTCCCATCCATCTGCAATATAGTTCAACTATCCCGTCAGCGCTGGCCGTTATGGACCGGCGGGTGCGGATTGTTGGCGGCGGCCGGTCGTTGATGCATGATGAAGGGGTGGTTGATCAGGAGGTTTGGTAGCGACGCGTGAACAGATTCAGGAACATACACTCGCTGGTAAAGGCACTGACGCTGCTTTGTGGCTGGCTGTTGGCAGCGCCGACGGTGGCGCAGGAAATCACGGTGCTGACCGAAGAGATGCCGCCCTACAACTACCGGGACGAAAACGGTCGGGTGGCTGGTTTTTCCACGGAAGTCGTTCGGGCGCTGTTTGACCGTGCCGGGTTGGCGATGGCGGGCGGCGACATCCGGGTGTACCCCTGGGCACGCACCTATCGGATCGTGCAGATGCAGCCGGACACCCTGGCGTATTCGATGACACGCTCAGAAGCCCGGGAAGACCTGTTCAAATGGGTCGGCCCCATTGCCTCGCGCACAATCTGGCTCTGGAAGCTGCGATCCCGGGACGACATCCAGGTCGAGTCCCTGGCCGATGTCCGGCAGTATAAGGTGGGTGCCGTTATGGAGTTTGCCTCGACCAAGTACATGCAGGAGCTGGGCTTTGACCTGGATCTTACCACCACCGAAGACCTGAATTTCCGAAAACTGATTGCCGGGCGATTCGATATCCTGGCGGCCCTTGATCTGGCAGCGGCCTATCAAATGAAGAAGCTGGGGCGCAGTTACAATGATCTCGAGCGTTTGATTCAGCTGGATGATCGATACGACTACTACCTCGCTCTGAATCCCGAAACGCCGGATGAGGTAGTTCGCCGTCTTCAGCAGGCGCTCGAACGGCTGAAGGCGGATGGAAGCTACGATCAGATCAAGAGTCGCTACCTGAAGTGATTCGCCTTAGTCCTGCTCTCTGCCATTTTTTTGCTTGCGTCGATCCCACAGCGTCGGCCAGAAAAACACCAGCACGTAAAACGCAAACAATCCCAGAGACAGCAGTAGCATGTCTACGTCGGTGCCGGCGATGACGAAGGCACCCGGGACAATCAACAAGGCAAGGAACAGTGCCTCTAGTGTTCTGGGGTTCATGGCCGTGATGCTCGGATAACGGGGATGGATCTCCCTATCCTAAAGCATCTTTGTAAAGGGGAATGTCAAAGGTTGTTTAATGACGTAACAGAGCGTTCCCTCACGTCGTGCACGCAACTTGGTAAATCGAAGACACAATCGGTTTCATAATCTACAGTGTTTGACCAGACGGATCAGAACAGTTTGGCTGTCGCGATAGACCCGTCGGAACCCGGCTTAGGAGCTAAGTGGTTTGGAGTGTGGACCATGGACAGGTTGCTGAACGTGTGGCTGATTCTTCTGTTTGGGCTTTCGGCGATGCCATTGTTGGCGTCGTCCGCCGAAAACGAACCCAGAATAGTCGGTGTTTTTGAGGGCATTGAGCGCGAAATTGGCGTATCCGACGATGGTCAGTTGGTTGGCCGATTTTCCCCGTATTACCGGTGTGTGTTTGACCGGGTAGGTGGTAGCTTCAGATTTATTGAGATGCCATTGGCGCAGATGCTCTATCAGCTCAGAAACGGTGGGATATCGGTGGCTCTGCCTCTGGTGCAGACCTCCGAGCGTGATAGATACGCCGATTTCGGTGGCCGACTGTTTCAAACCGAGTATGTTTATCTTCTTGTCGACAATCTGCCGCCTCTTCGCAATACCACTGGCTTGACCTACGCCTTTGTGCGCCGTTTCGTTGGCGATCAGCTGCTCCAGGGCTCTGATCCAAAAGTTATTCATGTCTCCAATTGGGGGCAAGCGGTGCAAATGCTTAGGCTCGGTCGTGCGGATGTCGTGGTGTTGCCCAGGGTGCTCGTCGACCAGTATATGGCCGACTATGAGGGGACGTATTACGAACGAACGGCAGCGTGGGTGGACCTGTCCCTGTATGTGTCCCATGCCCGGGACAGTAGTCTTAGTGTAGAAGCGTTTCGTCAGGCAATTCGCCAGTGTCGCAATGCCAATGACAAGAACGGACCGGATTCGCTAGACAATAAAAAAGGGTTACGACCGAAATCGTAACCCTTTGAATTCTGGTAGCAAGGGGCGGAGTCGAACCGCCGACCCCAGCATTATGAGTGCTGTGCTCTAACCAACTGAGCTACCTTGCCATTTCTCATTTCGGGTTGTGCCCCGAACGAGGCGCGTATTTTCAGTATTTATCCCCGGCCTGTCAAGAGGTTGGGCGCTGAAAATTCCTGAAATTTACACGTTGAAGCGGAAGTGGATGACGTCGCCGTCCTGGACGATGTAGTCCTTGCCTTCCAGTCGCCATTTGCCCGCGTCCTTGGCGCCCTGTTCGCCGTTGTACTGGACGTAGTCGTCGTAGCTGACCACTTCGGCGCGGATGAAGCCGCGCTCGAAATCGGTGTGGATCACGCCGGCGGCCTGGGGTGCGGTGGCGCCGATTTTGACGGTCCAGGCCCGGACTTCTTTGACGCCCGCGGTGAAGTAGGTGTGCAGGCCCAGCAGGTTGTAGCCGGCGCGGATCACCCGGTCCAGCCCGGGCTCTTCCATGCCCATTTCGTCCAGGAACATGGTTTTCTCGTCGTCGTCCAGCTCGGAGATTTCCGCTTCCAGCTTGTTGCAGATGGGCACGACGACGGCGTTCTCCGCTGCGGCGATGTCCCGGACCTTGTCCAGGTGCGGGTTGTTTTCGAAGCCGTCTTCGTTGACGTTGGCGATGTACATGGTTGGCTTGACGGTCAGCAGGCACAGCTCGCGGATCAGCGCCATCTGGTCTTTGTCGAGGCCCATGCTGCGCACCGGCTTGCCTTCGTTCAGCACCGGCAGGAGCTGCTCGAACATTTCCAGCTGGGCTTTGGCCTCTTTGTCGCCGCTCTTGGCCACCCGCTGCACCCGCTTGATGGCCTTTTCGACGGTTTCCAGATCCGCCAGTGCCAGTTCGGTGTTGATGACCTCAATGTCGGCCGCCGGGTCGACTTTGTTGGCGACATGGATCACGTTGCCATCCTCAAAGCAGCGGACCACGTGGGCGATGGCGTCGGTCTGGCGGATGTTGGCCAGGAACTGGTTACCCAGGCCTTCGCCCTTGGAGGCGCCGGCAACCAGTCCGGCGATGTCGACAAACTCCATGGTGGTGGGAACAACGCGCTCGGGCTTGACGATGTCTGCCAGCTTGTTGAGCCGCGGGTCCGGCATGGGGACCACGCCTGCGTTCGGCTCGATGGTGCAGAACGGGAAATTTTCCGCGCCGATACCGGCTTTGGTGAGTGCGTTGAACAGGGTGGATTTGCCGACGTTGGGAAGGCCGACGATGCCGCAGTTAAATCCCATGGAATGCCTCTGCTGGTGCTGAAATTTGGCCGGATTATACCGGTGTCTGTAGGCCGGTGCGAGTCGCTCTGTGGCGGTGCTCAGGGGCCGGGCTTGAAGCTGTGCAGCCGGTTCATGGCGGCGGCCAGCTTGCCGGTTGCGGCGTTTGGCAGTACCCGCATGGCCTCGTCGAAGACCGCGGTCAGTTGTTCGGTTTCCTGCTTGCCGAGGCGGCCGAGCACGAAGCCCGTGACCTTGCGCGCGTCGCCGGGATGGCCGATGCCCAGTCGCAAGCGCTGAAAGTTGTTGGTGCCCAGATGTGCGATGGTGTCCCGCAGTCCGTTGTGTCCGCCGTGGCCGCCGCCTTTTTTCAGCTTTGCGGTGCCGGGGGGCAGGTCGAGTTCGTCGTGGGCGACCAGAATCTTTTCCGGGTCAATTTTGTAGAAATCCGCCAGTGCCTTGATGGCGATGCCGCTGCGGTTCATGAAGGTGCTGGGGTTCAGGAGGTGCAGGTCCAGTCCCTGCCACTGGATGCGGGCATAGAGCCCATGGTATTTCTTTTCCGGACGCAGCGTCTGGCCCGCGTCGCGGGCCAGCGCTTCGACGAACAGGGCGCCGGCGTTGTGGCGGGTATGTTCGTAGTCGGGACCTGGATTGCCCAGGCCTACGACCATCACAATGTCCTGTGCCATACGCCGAGCCCCGGGAGCGATTACTCCTCGCCGCCTTCTTCGCCTTCCTCAGAGCCTTCCTCGGCATCGGCCTTGGCGCCCTTCGGCTTATGGATGGCAACAACCGGCAGGTCGTGGTCTTCGCCCTGCTGCAGGGCGGCGATGCGAACGCCTTCCGGCAGTTTCAGATCGCTCAGGTGAACCACCTGGTCCATCTGAACGTCCATCAGATCCACTTCCAGGAACTCCGGCAGGTTCTGCGGCAGACAGATAACTTCAACTTCGGTCATCTGGTGAGAGACGACGCCACCCTGCAGTTTCACCGCCGGGGCAGTGTCTTCGTTCAGGAAGTGCAGCGGGACGTTGACGTGGATCTCGTGATCCTTGTCGACCCGCAGGAAGTCGGCGTGGGTCAGAATCGGCTTGTACGGATGACGCTGCAGATCCTTAAGGATGACGCTCTCTTTCTTGCCTTCCAGTTCGATGGTCAGGATGTGCGAGAAGAACGCTTCGTTCTCGATCGCTTTCTTCAGCTCGTTGTGCCAGATGGCAACCGGTGTTGCGTCTTTGCCGCCACCGTAGATGATGGCCGGGATTTTACGCTCCTCGCGACGCAGGCGGCGGCTCGCACCTTTCCCCTGATCCTCGCGAGGGAATGCTTCAATTACAAAGTCCTGAGACATGACATTTACCTCACTCGTCGTCTGAACGGCCCGCGACCAGGCTCGGAACAGACGATGTTTTCAATAAGGCCGGGGTTTTGCCCGACCGACGAAAAGAATCGGGAGCCCGTCAGGACTCCCGATCCGAAAACTGCTAGTCCGGTCTGAGCGCTCGGGCTCAGACGTTCTCAAACATGGCGCTGATGGACTCTTCGTTGCTGACCCGGCGGATCGACTCCGCGAGCAGGCCGGCCATGCTGAGGGTGCGGATTCTATCACAATTCTTCGCCTTGTCACCCAGCGGAATCGTGTCGCACACCACAAGTTCGTCCAGTTGGGAGGCGTTGATGTTGTCAATCGCCGGGCCGGACAGGACCGGGTGCGTGATGTAGGCGATCACCTTGGAGGCGCCGTGCTCTTTGAGCGCGTTGGCGGCTTTGCAGAGGGTGCCGGCGGTGTCGATGATGTCGTCCACCAGGATGCAGGTCTTGTCCTTGACGTCACCGATGATGTGCATCACCTGAGATACGTTGGCCTTGGGCCGGCGCTTGTCGATGATCGCAAGATCGGCGTCGTCCAGGCGCTTGGCCACGGCACGGGCGCGCACCACGCCGCCAACGTCCGGGGAAACGACGATGAAGTTTTCAAAACGCTGCTTCTCGATGTCTTCGAGCATGACCGGGGTGGCGTAGATGTTGTCCACCGGAATGTCGAAGAACCCCTGAATCTGGTCCGCGTGCAGGTCAACGGTCAGAACGCGGTCAACGCCGATGCTGGAAATCATGTCGGCAACCACCTTGGCGCTGATGGCAACCCGGGTGGAGCGTACCCGACGGTCCTGACGGGCGTAGCCGTAGTACGGGATCACGGCGGTGATGCGGGTCGCAGAGGCGCGGCGCAGGGCGTCGGCCATCACGATCAGTTCCATCAGGTTGTCGTTGGTGGGGTAGCAGGTGGGCTGGATGATGAAGACATCATGGCCACGGACATTCTCATTGATCTCGACGGTGGTTTCGCCGTCGCTGAACCGGCCAACGGTGGCCTGACCCATGGGAATGTGGAGCTTTTTGGCAATGGCGTGCGCCAGCTCGGGGTTGGCATTGCCGGCGAAAATCATCAACTTGGACACGACAGCATCCTTCTCAATATCGGCGTTTGATTCAGAAGAAGCGGGAGAAAGGTGGCTGGGGTGGCAGGATTCGAACCTGCGCATGACGGGATCAAAACCCGTTGCCTTACCACTTGGCGACACCCCAGTATCGTGCTTTTTTGGCATCATTCCAGCTCTGTCAGCTTTTGGTGAAGAGGCGAAACGTTCACCCCTTTAGCTACGAACCCCGTGATGCCGGAGGGTTTGCTTTCCCAGATGATCCGGGCTGCGGATTCTGTCGGGAAACGTCCAAAAATGCAAGCCCCGGTTCCGGTTAATCTTGCAGGTCCGAATTGTGAAAGCCATTCCAGGCTCTGGTTAACCTCCGGATACAGTTTACGAACTACATCCTCACAGTCGTTTCGGTACCTCGAGGCGTCTCCCTCAAAAGCGGGCGCTATTTTGATTCTAGGGGTGTTTCTTGTCAACCCTTGCTCTGAAAAAATCTTGCCGGTGTTTATGTCGCAGGCGGGCTTCAATACCACGAACCAGTCTTCGGGCGGATGCGCGGGGGTAAGTTGCTCGCCCACGCCTTCACCGAAGGCCGCGTGGCCCCGGACAAACACCGGCACGTCCGCGCCCAGGCTCAGGCCGATGTCGGCGAGCTGATCGAGGCTCAGGTTCAGTCGCCAGAGCTGGTTCAGCCCCAGCAGGGTGGTGGCGGCGTTGGAGCTGCCGCCGCCGAGGCCACCGCCCATGGGCAGACGTTTGGTGATCGCCAGGGTGACGCCGGGTAGCGGTGTGTGTGCGTGTTCGGCCAGTGCCTTCGCGGCGCGAACGATCAGGTTGTCGTCATCGGGCACGCCCGGGATGGGCGTTGCCAGGCGAATGCCGGGTTGGTCCGGGGTTAGGGTGAGGGTCAGATCGTCGCCATAATCGAGAAACTGAAACAGGGTTTGCAGTTCGTGGTAACCATCGGGACGGCGGCCGACGATGTGCAGGAACAGGTTCAGCTTGGCCGGTGACGGCAGTGTAAGACGGTGACTCAAGGCGTCGACTCCAGGGATTGCCACTGTGCGATCACAAGGCGCACGCGTTTGTCTTCTTTCAAGGCGGTAATGCGTGCCGGGAGGGGCGGGTAGCCGGGCACAAACGATTGCCAGCGGTCGTAGCGGATTTCCCAGCCGGACTGCCGGATGATGGCCAGCTGTCGGGCGTCGTCGAACAGCAGGCGAAAATCCCCTTCCGGTGCCGGCAGGCCGCGGATCCACCAGGTCAGGCTGTTCAGAGGCAGTTGCCAGCCGGTCGCAGCTTCAACCAGCGCCTCCGGATCGGCCGAGCGGTAGCTGTCGCCATCCGGCAACGTCAGTTCGATAAAGCCGGGCACGCCTTTGAGCGTGGTGCTGCCCATGCCTAAAAAGGAGGAGGAGAGCGCGAGGTCGTAGGACTCGCCCTGTTGGATCCAGTGATTGATCAGCGCCGTGCCGCTGTCCGAGGGTTGCCGGACCGCGAGTTTGCCGGTCAGTTGCCAATGATCGAACTGGCGGAGGCGGTGGCTGCGCTCCGCCCAGTCCGCGGGTGGCTGCTCGGTCATGCCGTCTGGCAGTGGTTCGACCGTGATGGTGGTGCAGGCCGGGAGCAGGGCCGCGAGCGTCAGCGCGGCCAGGAGTCGAGAGAGCCAGACCATCACTGGGCTCCGTCGTTATCCAGCCGCTGGATGGTTTCGCGCAGTATTTCGTGGTCCGGGTCCTGGTCCAGCCCCTCCTGCCAGATGATCCGGGCTTGCTCCTGTTCGCCTATGGCCCACAGGGCTTCTCCGTAGTGGGCGGCTACTTCCGGATCCGGGTAGGCGTCCCAGGCCTGCCTCAGATAGTTGAGGGCCGGTCGGATCTGGCCTGCGCGGAACAGCACCCAGCCCATGCTGTCCAGGATCGCCGGATTGTCCGGGTCCAGCGCCAGCGCCCGTTCGATGTACCCGCGGGCTTCCTCCAAGCGGTCGGTCCGGATGGTCAGGATGTAGCCCAGGGCATTGAGGGCAACGGCGTTGCCGGGATCGGTGTCGATGATCTGGCGTAGGTCGGCTTCCGCCTCGTCGTAGTTGCCCAGGCTGTCGTGAAGCATGGCGCGGGCATAGCGCACCTCAATGTTGTCCGGGAATTGCTCCAGAGCGCGAGCGGCGGTGTCGAGGGCTTGCGATTCCTGTTCCTCGTCCAGGAGCAGGTTGATTTCCAGCAGCCAGTAGTTTTCCGCCCGTTTGGGGTGGGCTTCGCGCAGGTATCGGATGTCTTCAAGCGCTTCCTGGAGCCGGCCCTGGTCGGCCAGCAGAGCGCTGGCCCGGGCCAGTGCCGGGAAATAGTAGTTGCCCTGTTCGACGCTCTGATAATAGTGGATCGCCTGATCGGCGTTGCCGGCGTCGTCTTCGAGCCGCCCCAGGTAGTAGTTGGCCTCGTTGGTGTGATGGCCCTGATTGGTCAGATGGATCAGTTCTTCCCGGGCCAGGTCGGGCTGGCCGTTTTCCAGAGCGACCAGGGCGTGGGACAGCCGCAGCCCCGGGGTGCCGGGAAACCGCTCCACCAGACGCTGGAACTCATCCTGCGCGGCCTGGAGTTCGCCTGCGTTGAGCAGCATGCGCCCATACAGGGTGCCGAGCTGGCGGTTCGCCGGGAAACGACGGGTGTTGATCATCAGGTAGTTCAGGGCTTCCCGCTGCTGATCCAGCTCGTAGAGTAAATCGCCTTTGAGCAGGATGGCGGGCTGAAAGTTCGGGTATTCGGCGAGCAGGGTGTCCAGGCGCGCCAGCGCCGGTTCGGGCTGGCCGTTGATTTTCTGCAGCAGGGCGATGCTGTATTCCAGCTCCGGGGTGTCCGGGTGACGCGCCGCCAGTTGCTGGTAGAGTGTCAGCAGTTCCTGCTGCTGGGCTTGGGGCAGGTTGGCGGCCATGGCGGCGAGGCTGTCAAAATCGGCGTCCTCGCCCTGGTTCATGATCGCTTCCATGTGCCGAAGCACGGCGTTGAAGTCGTTGCGCTTGACCGCCTGGATCGCGGCGACCCGGTGGGCCTGAATCGCGTTCGGGTCCACATCCAGCCACAGTTCTGCAAGCTGCTGCTGCGCGTTGTCGCCGTTCAGGGACTGGGCGAACCTCATGGCGCGCTCGATAACGCCGAGATCCCGGGACTGCTTGGCCGCTTTCACGTAGTTCACCAGAGTGACATCGAAGCGGCCGCGCTGAGCGGCGATTTCCGCGCTCAGCAGCAGATAAAGTACGTTTGGGTCAAAGTCGGCGTAGGTGATTTCGGCAGGCGCCGTGGCTTCCGTGCCTCCGTTTGCTGGTGTGGCGGAATCCTCGTTGGCCGGCTCCGGCGTGCCTGAGAGACTGGCGCAGCCCGAGACGCCCGTGAGGCTCAAGCCCAGCAGGCAGGTGGCCCAAAACGGTGCAGATTTGTGCATGCAACTTCCCGTTACTTGTTCTGGATACATCGACGCGACCCGTCCGGTGCCTGCCCAGCCTGCAACGGCGATGCGGCACGGCTCGGGTAAGCAGCCTCGATCGAGCCCCTATAATGGCATAAGCGTCTGATCTTGCCCAACCTGTCCGCAGTTGCCGAAGGTCTTGGTGTTATGGGTGGCGGCTGGGGGCTACGGTCGCTAAAATGGCGCCAATATATCCTTTACCAATCTAGGGTTTTTCTCACTCCTCATGGCACTGGTAACGCTGGGCATCAATCACCGCACCGCACCTGTGGAGCTGCGGGAACGGATTGCGTTTACCCCGGACCGTATGGCGGATGCCTTCGCGGAGCTGCGGGTTGCCTCCGGTGCCGACGAAGTGGCGATTCTGTCGACCTGTAACCGCACCGAGCTGTATCTGGCTGGCGACAACGAATGCGCGCCTTTGGTGCTGCGCTGGCTGGCCGGTTTTCACCAGCTGGATGCGGCTGAGCTGGAAGACGCGGTGTACGTCCATTACGACGCCGACGCCGTCCGCCACATGATGCGGGTTGCCGCTGGGCTGGATTCGATGGTGCTGGGCGAGCCCCAGATTTTTGGCCAGTTGAAAGAGGCCTATGCCCTGGCGCGCGAGCACGGCGGCTGCGGTTCGTTCCTGTCGCGGTTGTTTGAACAGACCTTCTCGGTGGCCAAGCGGGTACGCACCCATACCGCGATTGGCGAGAATCCGGTGTCGGTGGCGTATGCGGCGGTGAGCATGGCGCACCATATCTTTGCCGATATGTCGCGCAACAAAGCCTTGCTGATCGGAGCCGGCAAAACCATTGAGCTGGTGGCCCAGCACCTGGCCCAGGCCGGCGTGAGCGATTTTCTGGTCGCCAACCGCACCCTGGAACGGGCGCAGAGCCTGGCTGCGGCCCACGGGGGCCAGGGCATCGTGCTGTCGGACATCCCGGAGCACCTGGCGGACGTCGATATTGTGATTGCCTCTACCGCCAGTCCGTTGCCGATTCTGGGTAAAGGGGCGGTCGAGCGGGCCCTCAAACGGCGCAAGCACCGACCCTACTTCATGGTGGATATTGCGGTCCCCCGGGACATCGAGCCGGAGGTCGGCGCCCTGGCCGATGTCTACCTTTATACCGTGGACGATCTGCGCCAGGTGATTGAGGAAAACATCCGCTCCCGGGAGGGTGCCGCCCGGGAAGCCGAGAATCTGGTGATGGACGGCGTCCAGGCCTTCCTCAATCAGCTCCGGGCCCTGGATGCGGTGTCGACGCTCAAACAGTTTCGCCAGCACGCCGAGCGGTTGCGTGACCTGGAAACCGAGAAGGCCCTGAAGGCCCTGCGCAACGGCGGTGACCCGGAGACGGTGTTGCGCAGCCTGGCCCGGGGTCTGACCAACAAATTCCTGCACCAACCCTCGGTGCAGGTACGAAAAGCCACCACCGAAGGCCGCACCGAAGTCACCGAGTGGCTGCGTGAACTCCATCAACTGGATACCCTTCAGGACGCGGAAGCGGCCACCACACCGGAAAAACTATGAAGCCATCGATACAGTCCCGTCTCGAACAGTTGGTTGACCGCTTCGAGGAGGTCAGCGCGTTGCTGAGCGATGCCTCGGTCATCGCCGATCAGGACAAGTTCCGGGAGCTGTCACGGGAGTTTGCGGAAATCGAGCCGGTCGTCGAGTGCTTCAAGGCCTGGCGCCAGTCCCTGGACGACATCGAAGCCGCCCAGGAACTGGCCAAAGACGGCGATGCGGAGATGCGGGAAATGGCGGAAGAGGAACTGAAAAGCGCCCGCCAGAAAAACCAGGAACTGGACGAAGAACTCCAGCGCCTGATGCTGCCGAAAGACCCGAACGACGGCAAGAACGTGTTTCTGGAAATCCGCGCCGGCACCGGGGGCGATGAAGCGGCGATTTTCGCCGGTGATCTGTTCCGCATGTACAGCCGCTACGCCGAGCGTCGGCGCTGGCAGGTCGAAATCCTGAGCGAGAGCGAAGGCGAGCATGGCGGCTATAAGGAAGTGATTGCCCGGGTCGCCGGCGACGGTGTCTATGGCGCGCTGAAGTTTGAATCCGGTGCGCACCGGGTGCAGCGGGTGCCGGAGACCGAATCCCAGGGCCGGATTCACACCTCCGCCTGCACCGTCGCGGTGATGCCGGAGGCGGACGAGGCCGATGCTATTGAAATCAACAAGGCCGACCTGCGGGTGGACACCTTCCGGGCCTCCGGTGCCGGTGGCCAGCACGTCAACAAAACCGACTCGGCCATCCGCATCACCCACCTGCCCACCGGGATTGTGGTGGAGTGTCAGGAAGAACGTTCGCAGCACAAGAACCGCGCCAAGGCCATGAGCCTGCTGGCGTCCCGTCTGCAGAATGCGGAAGCCGAGCGTCAGCAAAAGGAAATGGCGGCAACCCGCAAGAGCCTGGTTGGCAGCGGCGACCGTTCCGAGCGTATCCGCACCTACAACTTTCCTCAGGGCCGGGTGACTGACCACCGCATCAACCTGACCCTGTACAAGCTGGACGAAGTGATCGCCGGCGATCTGGATGCCATTGTGGTGCCGTTGCAGCAGGAGCACCAGGCCGAGCTGCTGGCCGCACTGTCCGATGACCACTAATCCCTCACTCACCTGTGAAGCCCTATTGCATGAGGCGGCCGAACGGATTGCCAGCGATACGCCGCGACTGGATGCGGAGCTGCTGCTGGCCCATGTCACCGGCCTGAGTCGCACCAGTTTCCGGGCCTGGCCAGAGCGTGACGTGGCGCCGGCGCAGGCCCAGCGGTTTCGCCAGCTGGTGGCCGAGCGGGTGGCCGGTACGCCAATTGCCTACCTGCTCGGACACCAGGAATTCTGGTCTCTGCCGCTGAAAGTGTCCCCGGCGACGCTGATTCCCCGGCCGGACACCGAATGTCTGGTTGAGACCGCGTTGTCGTTACCGCTGCCGGAACCGGCGCGGGTGCTGGATCTCGGCACCGGCACCGGCGCCATCGCGCTCGCGCTGGCCTCCGAGCGCCCCGGATGGCAGGTCTGCGCCTGTGATTGTGTCGACGAGGCGGTGCGGCTGGCCCGGGAAAACAGCGTCGCCCTGTCGCTGCCGGTGCGGGTCAGCAAGAGCCACTGGTTTGACGACCTCGAACCTGCCGAGTTTGACCTGATCGTATCCAACCCGCCCTATATAGAAGAAGGTGACCGGCACTTGGGAGAGGGCGACGTTCGCTTCGAGCCGGCAACCGCGCTGGTCTCCGGGCCGGACGGGCTGGACGCAATCCGGACGATTGTGGCCGAGGCGCCGCACTGGCTCGCGGCCGGCGGCTGGTTGCTGTTGGAACACGGCTACAACCAGGCCGAGGCGGTGCAGGCGCTGCTCAAAAGCCGGGGCTTTGAGGCCGTCGCCAGTCGTCAGGATTACGGTCGCCGCGATCGGATGACGCTGGGACAGTGGCCCGGCGCCACCGACGCAACCCCCAAGCGAGAAGGGAGATGAGGATGCTCAGCGATGACGAGTTGCTTCGTTACAGCCGACAGATTCTGTTACCGCGCTTCGATGTCGCCGGTCAGGAAGCACTGAAAAGCGCCCGGGTGCTGGTGGTCGGCGCCGGCGGCCTGGGCTGTCCGGTGGCGCTGTACCTGGGCGCCGCGGGCGTTGGCGCGTTGACGGTGGTGGACGACGACACCATCGAACTGGCGAATTTGCAGCGCCAGATCGGTTTTGAGCAGGATCAGCTCGGTGCCGCCAAGGCCGAAAGCCTGGCGGACCGTGTGCGGCGCATCAATCCGCTGATTTCGGTGACTGCGCTGACCACCCGGCTGGAAGCCGAGGCCCTGGCGGTCCAGGTGGCGGAAGCCTCGGTGGTGGTGGATTGCAGCGACAACTTCAACACCCGCTTCTCGCTTAACCGGGCCTGTGTCCGCGCCGGCGTGCCGCTGGTTTCCGGGGCCGCCATCCGGGGTGAGGGGCAGTTGTCCGTGTTTGACCCGCGCCGGGACGACAGCCCTTGCTACCACTGCCTGTACCCGGAGCAGGGGAATGAGGATCTGACCTGCTCCCAGGCCGGGGTGATCGCGCCTCTGGTGGGCATGATCGGCGCCGCCCAGGCGATGGAAGCCCTGAAAGTCATTGCCGGCGTTGGCCGACCGCTGGTCGGGCGCCTGTTGCTGCTGGATGCCTGGGACATGGAATGGCGCGAAATGACTCTGGCTCGGGACCCGAACTGTCCGGTATGTGGCCAGGGTCCAAGGTAGCCACTCAGTTCTTGAGCGCCTGAAACTTCGCAATCGCCGCTTGTCGGCTGTCCTTTAAATCCACAATCGGCCTGGGGTAGCCCTTCGGAATCACGCCGCCCCGGCTTGGGTCGTGAATGCGCTTGTCGTCCAGTTTGCTCAGCTCCGGTACCCACTGCCGGATAAACCGGCCTTTGGGGTCGAAGCGCTCGCTCTGGGTGACCGGATTGAACACCCGGAAATAAGGCGCGGCGTCGGTGCCGGTGGAGGCGCTCCATTGCCAGCCGCCGTTGTTGGAGGCCAGGAAACCATCCACCAGGTGAGACATGAACCAGGCCTCGCCCAGGCGCCAGTCGATGAACAGGTTCTTGCTCAGGAACATGGCGGTGATCATCCGCAGCCGGTTGTGCATCCAGCCGGTGGCCTTGAGTTGGCGCATCGCCGCATCCACGATGGGGATGCCGGTCCGGCCTTCTTTCCACGCCTCAAAGGCGTCGCCCGGAGGGTTCCAGGTCAGCGCCTCGGTTTCCGGCTTGAACGCCCGATGCATGCTCACTCTCGGGTAGTGGTACAGGATGTGGATGTAGAAATCCCGCCAGGCGATTTCGTTGATCCAGGTAACCAGGCCTTCTTGCTGGCCGCCGGCGCTCTGGGCCTGGCGCGCGGCCAGCAGGCATTGCCGACCCGACAGTACGCCGTTGGCGAGGTAGGGCGAAAGCTGGCTGGTGCCATCGATGGCCGGGAAATCGCGCTGATCCTTGTACTGCCCGCCCCGCTCGTCGAGAAACCGCTCCAGCCGGTCGTGGGCGGCGGTCTCGCCGGTGGCGACCAGAGGCTCGGGCGCGCCCTGGCACCAGTCCGGTAGCGGGTCGATCTGCTCCGGCTCGATGGCGTTGCCCCGGGCGGCGGGGACCGGGTACAGGGTCGGGGCGGTTTCCTCAATCCAGGACCGCCAGCGCCGGGAAAACGGGGTGAATACCGAGTAGGGCTCGCCCTGCTGGGTGAGGATGTCGCCCACCGGAGCCACCGTTTGATCCCGGTACTTGCAAACACGAATGGCGTGGGGCTCGAGGCGTTCCTTTAGCGCTTTGTCCCGGCGCCGCTCGTTGATGCCGTATTCCTCGTTGAAGTGCAGCGCTTTCACATCGTGCTTGCGGCAGAAGGCTTCGAGCACCTCTAGGCTGTCGTCAAAGCGGTCGGCGTGTAAAAAGGTCATGGCAATGCCGAGCCGGGCCAGCTCTTTGGCCAGCGCGTTGGCGTGATCAAGTACGAACCGGACCCGGGCCGGGGACCAGTCATGCTCCCGCCATTGTCCGGGGGTGACCACGAAGCAGGCGCGCACGCGATCCGGGCTTCGACACGCGGCGGTCAGCGCCGGGTTGTCGGCAACACGAAGGTCGTTTCGGAACCACACCAGTTGAGTCATTGCATCTCCTGTTGGTAACGCTCGGGTATAGGGGTAATTACCGCCGCTGCACGCAATAAAATCACAGGCTTAGATATTCGCTGAGACCGCGGTATTGGATTATAGTTAGCGCAAATTCGGCCACCATTGACAAGGAATCAGACTGGGTATGCAACAGGACTCCGACGGCCACCGAGAGGGGCTTTGGGCACAGCCCTACACATTGGCATCGGGGGAAACCCAGCACCACGAACTTGGCCACATCCAGCTGTGGGTCACCCTCCTCGATAAAGAGTGGCAGGTGCGCGTCCGCACCCTGGAACCGCAAGGGGACCCGGTACACTGGCGCGAACGCATTGGCCACACCCTGCCATCGGTGGAGGTGCCTGTACAGCGTTTCATCCGGTCCGCCGATCAGGCGCCGTGTGTCACCTTCGTGCCCGCGCTGGCCAGCCGGCCCACCGTGATTCGTCCCTTCCAGCCACTGACCATTCCGGCCGGCGGCCAGTGCGTGATCTATGTCGGCACCTTGGTCTGGCTCCAGGTCTGTGTCGGGGAAGCCCGGTCCTTGCTGACGGAACTGCCGCTGTCGACGCCGGCGCGGACCTGGGTCGGCCGGAACACCATGGAGGGCGAGCTGTGTTATTCGTCGTCGACGTTTGCGCGGCTGGTGCTAGAGGCGGTCCCGAAGCGGCCGTGGCGTGCGGTGACGCCGGTGTCAATCGTCAACCGGCGCAACGAGCCATTGTTGCTGGAGCGTTTCAATCTGCCCACACCGCTGTTGTCGCTGCACCTGAACGACAAAGGCCAGCTCTGGACACCGGGGGTGACGGTGGAATGCGAAACCGACATCAACGCCGCCAGCCTTCGGGTCGACCCGGATTTGCTGCCGGCGGCCGGCACCTGCCAGAAAGTGGGCGAGGCCCGTGAATCGGTGTCCCGGGGTCGGCTGGTGCGAACGCTGGATCGGATGTTTGGCTAAACCGGGCGCTTGCAAAGGCGGTCGTAGACGGGGAGAAGGATGTGATTGAGGTGGTTAACGATATCGCCTGGGGGCAGTGGCTGAGCGCCCTGTTCCTGCTGGCGCTGGGGTTTGTGCTGGCCGGGTTGGCGGCCCGCAGTATCGGACGTGTTATGGCCCAGCGGACCTCCCGCCACCACACGGTGATGCTGCGACGCCTGGTCTTTTATGTGGTGGTGGTGCTGTTTGCCATCGCGGCCCTGCGCGAGGCGGGCTTCTCTCTGGACGTGGTGCTCGGTGCGGCCGGCATTCTGACGGTGGCGGTTGGCTTCGCGTCCCAGACCTCCGCCTCCAACATGATCAGCGGCCTGTTTCTGCTGATGGAAAAACCGTTCGAGATTGGTGATGTGATCGAAGTGGATGCCACCGTGGGTGAGGTGGTGAGTATCGACATGCTCAGTGTCAAGCTGCGCACCCCCGACAACCTGTACGTGCGCATTCCCAATGAAACCCTGATCAAGGCGCAGGTGATCAACCGTTCCCGGTTTCCGATCCGTCGCCTCGACCTGACGGTGGGAATTGCCTACGCTGAAGATGTGGAGCGGGTGGAAGTCCTGCTGCTCGATCTGGCGCGCCGGAACCCGGTGTGCCTGGAGGAGCCCAAACCCTTCGTGCTGGTTACCGGGTTCGGGCCCTCGTCGGTGGACCTGCAGTTCTCGTTCTGGGTGGAAAAAGATCAGGTGCGCGAGGGTCGCAGTGCCATGATGGTTGACGTCAAGAAGGCCCTTGACCGGGAAGGCATTGAGATCCCGTTCCCCCATACCAGTGTCTACGCGGGCAGCCACTCAGATCCGTTCCGGGTGCAGCTGCTGGCGCCCGAATCAATACCAACAGAGAAGGACGTTCAGGATGTCGAGTCACCCAAGTGAGGTGCTGGGAAACGTCGAGCCTATTGCGACGGAGGGCAAACTCCGGCTGGGCTGGCGCGAGTGGGTCGGATTGCCGGAACTCGGCATTGACCGGATCAAGGCCAAGGTGGATACCGGCGCCAGGACCTCCTGTCTGCACACTTTCCGAACCGAACCCTACAGCGAGAATGGTGAGCGTCGTGTCCGGTTCTGGGTGCACCCGGTACAGAACGACCTCCATCAGGTGGTCGAGTGTGACGCCCGGGTGCTGGATGAGCGCCATGTCTCCGATTCCGGCGGGCATCGGGAATTGCGTCTGGTTATCGAGACCACGGTGGTGGTCGGTGATCAGGCCTGGCCCATTGAAATGACCCTGACCAATCGCGACTCCATGCGTTTCCGCATGCTGCTTGGCCGGACCGCCATGTCCGGTCGGGCCATGGTCCACCCGGAAGCCTCCTACCTCGCTGGCGAACCGATCCAGAGGAAATCGACATGAAAATCGCGATTCTCTCGCGCAACAAGAATCTGTACTCCACCCGTCGACTGATGGAGGAAGGCATCAATCGGGGCCATGAGGTCCGGGTGATCGACTGCCTGCATTGTTCGATGAACATCACCTCGGCGCAGCCGAAAATTCACTACCACGAGGAAGTGCTTGAAGATTTTGACGTGGTGATCCCGCGCATCGGCGCCTCGGTGACCTTCTACGGCACCGCCGTGCTGCGCCAGTTCGAGATGATGGGCGTGTTCCCGGTCAACGAGTCGGTGGCGATCACCCGGTCCCGGGATAAACTGCGCTCGCTGCAGTTGCTGGCCCGCAAAGGGCTGGGTATGCCGGTGACCGGCTTTGCCAACAAGCCGGACAACGTGCCCGAGCTGCTCAAGATGGTGGGCGGGGCGCCGGTGGTGATCAAACTGCTGCAGGGTACTCAGGGCATCGGTGTGGTGCTGGCGGAGACCCGCAAGGCGGCGGAAAGCGTTATTGAAGCCTTTATGGGCCTGAAAGCGGACATCCTGGTGCAGGAATTCATCAAGGAAGCGGGCGGCGCCGACATTCGCTGCTTTGTGATCGGCGACAAGGTCATCGCGGCCATGAAGCGCCAGGCCCTGGAGGGCGAATTCCGTTCCAATCTGCATCGCGGCGGTACTGCGTCGTTGGTGCGGATCACACCGGAGGAGCGGCGGACGGCGGTGGCGGCGGCCAAAGCCATGGGCCTGAATGTCGCCGGTGTCGACCTGTTGCGCTCCAGCCGCGGGCCGCTGGTGATGGAAGTCAATTCCTCGCCAGGCCTTGAGGGTATCGAGAATGCCACCGGCAAGAACGTCGCCGGCATGATCATCACCTGGATCGAGAAGAATCAGAAACCGTCGAAAACCAGAACCAGGGGGCAGGGTTAACCTATGGCGCGCGCGCCGTTTGAGATGGCCGGCACCCAGATCCGGGCCGGTACCCGCCAGACCGTGGAAGTGCCGGTGGCCAAACTCTATACCCATACGCCCCTGCACATCCCGGTGGAAGTGGTGCACGGTCGCCGCGATGGCCCGGTATTGATGGTGTGCGGCGCCATCCACGGCGACGAGATCAACGGCGTTGAAATCGTGCGCCGGGTGCTGACCAACTCGGCGCTGCGGCACCTGCGCGGCACCTTGCTGGCGGTCCCCATCGTCAATGTCTTTGGCTTTGTCCAGCGTACCCGTTACCTGCCCGACCGCCGGGATCTGAATCGTTGTTTTCCGGGCAGCGAGAGCGGTTCGCTCGGGGGCCGGATTGCCTACCTGCTCCGGACCAAGATCATGGAGCATGTCACCCACATTATCGACCTGCATACCGGCGCCATCCACCGGTTTAACCTGCCACAGATTCGGGCCGAACTGAAAAATCCGGAAACGATCCGGATCGCGGAGGCGTTCGGAGCGCCGGTCATCATCAACGCCGGGTTGCGGGACGGCAGCTTGCGGGCTTACGCCGATTCCCGGGACATTCCGGTGATTACCTTTGAAGGCGGCGAGGCCTTGCGGTTTGATGAAGTGGTCATCACCTCGGGGGTGAAGGGTGTGATCCGGGTCATGCGGGAGCTGCAGATGGTGCCCGCCAAGAAAGGCCCAAGAGCGCCCAAGAAGCGCTCGGAAACCGCCGTCAGCTCCCAGTGGGTCCGGGCCGACATTGACGGCATCATGCGCCCGGTGGCACATCTGGGGCAGCAGGTCGCCCAGGGCCAGCGACTGGCGATGATATCGGACCCGTTTGGCGAGTCCGAAACCGCGGTTCTGTCGCCCTGTTCCGGGATCGTCATCTGCGTCAATAACCTTCCGCTGGTCAACGAGGGCGAAGCCATCTATCACATTGCCCGCTTCGACGAGCTGGGTGAGGCGGAGAAGGCGATGGACTACTTCCGCAGCTCGCTGGAGAACGAGACCAGTGAAGCGGTGGTTCCGGCCCATCCCTGGGACGAACTGAACAAGTAACGACAACCTCAGGACAGCACCATGATCTGGAATCAGACACTGATCGAACTGGCGCCTCTGCCCCGGGGGGTGCATCTGGTGACCAACGAAATCCTGGCCCAGGCGCCGGATCTGGCCAACTGTGAGATGGGCCTGCTGCACCTGTTTATCCAGCACACGTCGGCGTCGCTGGCGGTCAATGAGAATGCGGACCCGGATGTCCGGGGCGACCTGGAGCGACACCTGAACGTGATGGTGCCGGAGAACGCCCCTTACTATGAGCACGTGATGGAGGGGCCGGACGACATGCCCGCTCACATCAAGAGCGTCCTGATCGGTCCCTCGCTGATGTTGCCCGTTCGCCATGGCCATCTGGCGCTGGGCACCTGGCAGGGAATTTATCTGTGCGAACACCGCGACCGTGCCGGCTCCCGCCGAATCGTCGCAACCCTCCAGGGCAG
>JBPEXU010000282.1:0-5404 GCA_052031225.1 Marinobacter sp.
CATGGATGGCCGACGCCAAGCGCACAGGGACGTGCTCGTAGCGGTTCCCGGAAAGACACCCTGCCAATCCCGCCGCCCCGAAACTCGAGGCCCGAAAAAATGACAATACTCCAAAGCAAGATTAATCCCAGGTCCGAAGAGTTCCAGGCCAATATGGACTCCATGGCCAGCGCCGTCGCGGACCTCCGCGAAAAAGTAGCCACCATCCAGCAGGGCGGCGGCCCGGACTACCAGAAGCGCCACGTTGAGCGCGGCAAACTGCTGCCCCGGGAGCGCATCAACCGCCTGCTCGACGACGGCTCCCCGTTCCTCGAGATCGGCCAGTTCGCCGCCTACAACGTCTACGACGAACCGGTGCCTGCCGCCGGCGTGGTCGCCGGCATCGGCCGGGTGTCCGGCGTCGAATGCATGATCGTCGCCAACGACGCCACCGTCAAAGGCGGCAGCTACTACCCGCTGACGGTGAAAAAACACCTGCGGGCGCAGGAAATCGCCATGCAGAACCACCTGCCCTGCATCTACCTGGTCGACTCCGGCGGTGCCAACCTGCCGCACCAGGACGAAGTCTTCCCGGACCGCGACCACTTTGGCCGCATCTTCTACAACCAGGCCCGCATGTCCGCCGAAGGCATCCCCCAGATCGCCGTGGTCATGGGCCTGTGTACCGCCGGTGGCGCCTATGTGCCGGCCATGGCGGATGAATCCATCATCGTGCGCAACCAGGGCACCATCTTCCTGGCCGGCCCACCGCTGGTGAAAGCGGCCACCGGCGAAGTGGTCAGTGCCGAAGATCTCGGCGGCGCCGACGTCCACTGCAAAATCTCCGGGGTCGCCGACCACTACGCCGAAAACGACGCCCACGCGCTGGAAATCGCCCGCCGCTGCGTCGCCAACCTGAACCGCCGCAAGCCGGTTCCGGTCGAAGTCAAAAAACCCCGGGCGCCGCTGTACGACGCCGAAGAAATCTACGGCATCGTCGGCACCGACCTGCGCAAACAGTTTGACGTGCGCGACGTGATCGCCCGCATCGTCGACGGTTCCGAGTTCGACGAATTCAAGCGCTACTACGGCTCGACCCTGGTCACCGGCTTCGCCCACATCCACGGCTACCCGGTGGGCATCATCGCCAACAACGGCATCCTGTTCAGCGAATCGGCCCAGAAAGGCGCGCACTTCATCGAACTGTGCTGCCAGCGCAACATCCCGCTGCTGTTCCTACAGAACATCACCGGCTTCATGGTCGGCCAGAAGTACGAGGCCGAAGGCATCGCCAAACACGGTGCCAAGATGGTGATGGCGGTGGCCTGCGCCAACGTGCCCAAGATCACCGTGCTGATCGGAGGCAGTTACGGCGCCGGCAACTACGGCATGTGTGGCCGCGCCTACAGCCCCGACTTCCTGTGGATGTGGCCCAACGCCCGCATCTCGGTGATGGGCGGCGAACAGGCCGCCAACGTCCTGGCCCAGGTCCGGCGCGACGGCCTTGAGCGCAAGGGCCAGAGCTGGAGCGAGGAAGAGGAAGCCGAGTTCAAGAAGCCGATTACCGAGAAGTACGAACATCAGGGCCACCCCTACTACGCCAGCGCCCGCCTGTGGGACGACGGCGTCATCGACCCGGCCCAGACCCGCGAAGTGGTGGCCCTGAGCCTGTCCGCCACCCTGAACCGGCCCGCGAAGCCCACGCGCTTCGGCGTGTTCCGCATGTAACCGAGGAGAGACGTGATGTCAGAACAGGAATCTGCGGTTCTGCTCCGGCGCCGGAACGACGGCGTCGCCGAGGTTGTGCTGAACCGCCCGGAAAAGCGCAACGCCTTTGACGACGCCATCATCCAGCAGCTGATCGAGGCCCTGATCCACGTGAACGCCGACCGGGATACCCGGGTGGTGATCCTGCGCTCCGAAGGCAAGCACTTCTCGGCCGGGGCCGATCTGGCGTGGATGCGCCGGATGGCCGACAACAGCCGTCAGGAAAACCTCGACGATGCCCGCCAGCTGGCGCGCCTGATGGAAGTCCTGAACGGTCTGTCGAAGCCCACCATCGCCCTGGTGCAGGGCGCGGCCTTCGGCGGCGCCGTCGGGCTGGCCGCCTGCTGCGACATTGTCCTGGCCACCGAAAAATCCAGCTTCTGCCTGAGCGAGGTCAAGCTGGGCCTGATTCCGGCGGTCATCAGCCCGTACGTCGTGCGCGCCATTGGCGAGCGTCAGGCCCGGCGCTACTTCATCACCGCCGAGGTGTTCAGTGCCCGCACCGCCGAAGGCTTTGGCCTGGTGCACATCGTCTGCGACGACGAAGCCGCCATGGAACAGCGCTGCAACGAACTCCTGCAGCAGCTTGCCCTGAACGGTCCGGAAGCCATGAAAGCCGCCAAGGACCTGATCTTTGCGGTCAGCCACAAGCCGATCAGCGACGACGTGATTGACGACACCGCCCATCGCATCGCCGACATTCGGGTGAGCGAAGAAGGCCAGGAAGGGCTCAGCGCCTTCCTGAACAAACGCAGGGCCAACTGGATTCCGGAGGACGACCACTAATGTTCAGCAAAATCCTGATTGCCAACCGGGGCGAAATCGCCTGCCGGATCATCCAGACCGCACACCGCATGGGCATCCGGTGCGTGGCCGTGTACTCCGATGCGGACGCCAACGCCCGTCACGTGGCGCTGGCGGACGAAGCCTTCCACATCGGCCCGGCGCCCAGCTCCGAAAGTTACCTGCGCAGCGACAAAATCATCGACATCGCCAAGCAGAGCGGTGCCCAGGCGATTCACCCGGGTTATGGGTTCCTGTCCGAGAACACCGAATTTGCCGAAGCCTGCGAGGCCAACGGCCTGGTGTTCATTGGCCCGCCCTCCCCGGCCATCGCCGCCATGGGTTCCAAATCCGCCGCCAAAGCGATCATGGAAAAAGCCGGCGTCCCGCTGGTGCCCGGCTACCACGGCAAAGACCAGTCGCCGGAGGTGTTGCGCGCCGAGGCCGAGAAATGCGGCTTCCCGCTGCTGCTGAAAGCGGTCGCCGGGGGTGGCGGTAAAGGTATGCGAGTGGTCGAGCGCATGGACGACTTCGACGAAGCCCTGGCCGCCGCCCAGCGCGAAGCCCGCAACGCCTTCGGCAACCCGGACATGCTGATCGAACGCTACCTGACCCAGCCGCGTCACGTGGAAATTCAAGTATTCTGCGACCAGCACGGCAACGGCATTTACCTGGCCGAGCGGGACTGCTCGGTGCAGCGCCGGCACCAGAAGGTGCTGGAGGAAGCCCCCGCTCCGGGCCTGTCCGACGACACCCGCAAGGCCATGGGCGAAGCCGCCGTGCGCGCCGCCAAAGCCATCAACTACGTCGGTGCCGGCACGGTCGAGTTCCTGTACGACGTCGACGGTTCGTTCTTCTTCATGGAAATGAACACCCGCCTGCAGGTCGAACATCCGGTCACCGAAATGGTCACCGGCCAGGATCTGGTGGAATGGCAGCTCAAAGTGGCCTGGGGTGAACCGCTACCGCTGACCCAGGAACAGGTAAAAACCCGGGGCCACGCCCTGGAAGCGCGGATCTACGCCGAAGACCCGGATCAGGATTTCCTGCCCGCCACCGGCACCCTGCGCTACCTCAGCACCCCCGACGAGTCCGCCCACGTCCGGGTCGACACCGGGGTGACCGAAGGCGACGAAATCAGCATCCATTACGACCCGATGATCGCCAAACTGATCGTCTGGGACGAAACCCGGGACCAGGCCATCAACCGCATGGTGCAGGCGCTGGAGCAGTACCGCATCGCCGGCGTCAAGACCAATATCCGGTTCCTGCACGCCCTGGCGGACGCCCAGCCATTCCGTGAGGCCGACCTGACCACTAACTTCATCAGCACCCACGAGGCCCTGCTGTTCCCGAAATCCCGGCTCGACACCCACAAAGCCCTGGTGCTGGCCGCCGGCTTCGTGCTGGAGCAGCGCAAAGCCGCGGAACAGACCTCGGCCGACCCCTGGTCCCCGTTCTTCCGCAAAAACAGCTGGCGAATGAACTCGGAATACGCCCAGCCGCTGAAGCTGCAGGTGGGTGACGACATCCACGAGCTGAAGATTCTGGAACGGGACGACCGCTACCAGGTCTTCGTCGACGGCAGCGTCTATCACCTCAACGCCCGGCTCGACGACGACTACCTGCAGGCGGTCATCAACGGCCATCGCATCAGCGTCCATGGCCACCTGCACCATCACGATCTGGTGCTGTTTTACGAAGGTGACACCTTCAAATGCGCGCTGTACCAGGAGACCTACGGCTTTGAGGAACTGTCCGGCGAAGGCAGCCTGGCCGCGCCGATGAACGGCGCCGTGGTCGCGATCCAGGCGAAAGTCGGCGACCGGGTCCGCGCCGGCCAGACCCTGGTCATCATGGAAGCGATGAAAATGGAACACGCCATCAAGGCCCCGGCCGACGGCGTGGTCAGCGACATCTTCTACGCCGAGGGCGATCAGGTCGCCGAAGGTGCCGAGCTGATCGCCATCGACACGGAGGACGCCTGACCATGGCCTTTCCCAAGCAGGTACGGCTGGTGGAAATGAGCCCCCGGGACGGGCTGCAGAACGAGCCCGGCCCGGTCATCGCCACCGAGATCAAAACCGGCCTGATCGACCGCCTGGCCGACACCGGTCTGACCCACATCGAAGCCGCCAGCTTCGTCTCCCCCAAGTGGGTGCCCCAGATGGGCGATGCCGCCGAGGTCATGGCCGGCATCCAGCGCCGGCCGGGGGTGCGCTACTCGGCGCTCACCCCCAACCTGAAAGGCTTTGAGAACGCGCTGGCGGCGGGTGTCGACGAGGTCGCGGTGTTTGGCGCGGCGTCCGAATCCTTCACCCGCAAGAACATCAACTGCAGCATCGCCGAAAGCCTGGAGCGCTTCGCCCCGGTGGTGGACGCCGCACGCCAGCACGGCATTCCGGTGCGCGGTTACGTGTCCACGGTGATGGGCTGTCCCTACGAAGGCGATATTGCGCCGGAGAAAGTCGCCGAGGTGGCCCGGGCCCTGTACGACATGGGCTGCCACGAAATCTCGCTGGGTGACACTATCGGCGTGGGCACGCCGCTGAAAGCCAAACGCATGCTCGACGCCGTCGCCAAGCACGTGCCGGTCGAGAAACTGGCTGCCCACTTCCACGACACCTACGGTCAGGCCCTGGCCAACCTCTACGCCGTGCTCGAAGAAGGCGTGGCGGTGATCGACGCCTCGGTGGCCGGCCTGGGGGGCTGCCCATACGCCAAGGGCGCGTCCGGCAACGTCGCCACCGAAGACGTGCTATACCTGCTGAACGGTCTGGGCATCGACACCGGCGTGGATTTGGAAAAACTGGTGGCCACCGGTGACTGGATATGCCGCCAACTCAACCGCCACAACGGCTCCAAAGTTGGCCAG
>JBPEXU010000283.1:0-2408 GCA_052031225.1 Marinobacter sp.
CAGGATCACGTCCTCGTCGCAGTCCAGCAGGATGTCATGGACGATCTGCTGGTGGCCCGAGGTTTCGCCCTTGCGCCAGAGTTTGCCCCGGGATCGGGACCAGTACACCGCCTGACCTTCCTCGGCGGTCAGCCGCAGGGATTCCCGGTTCATCCAGGCCATCATCAGAATGTCGCCGGTCTGGGCGTCCTGGGCTATTGCGGGCACCAGGCCGTCCTCGGTCCAGCGAATCGCGTCCAGCCAGTCGAGGCGGGAGACAGTAGGGGAACGATCTTGCATCTGTGTGAATCCTGAGTTGTGCGTGTTCAGCGACCGCCGCGCAGCAGCAGGCCACCGGCCAGCGCCAGCATGGCCCAGCTCCAGGCCGGCACTTCGGACAGCCACTGCTGGGGCTCCGGTTGGCTGCCGGCCAGCGCAATGCCCGCCAGTATCAGCGCCAGCGTTGTCCGGCGCCAGCGCTTCTCGGTCTGCTCCTGCCGGGCCCGCAGCAGCTCCAGTGTAGCCTGATTCTGTTGCTCGGTGGGGCCGGACTGACGCAGCTGCAGCAGCGCGTCGTGCACCAGCTGCGGCATCTCCGGCGATTGTTCGAGCCAGGCCGGCAGATGCGACTGCAGGGTCTTCACCAGCCCGGACGGACCAATACGCTGGCGCATCCAGTCCTCAAGGAACGGTTGGGCGGTGCTCCACAGGTCCAGTTCCGGGTACAGCTGCCGGCCCAAGCCTTCGACGTTGAGCAGGGTTTTCTGCAGCAGCACCAGCTGGGGCTGCACCTCCATGTTGAACCGGCGGGCGGTCTGGAACAGCCGCAGCAGGAAATGACCGAACGAAATGTCTTTCAGCGGGCGCTCGAAAATGGGCTCGCACACGGTGCGGATGGCGGCCTCGAACTCGTTGACCCGGGTATCCGGGGGTACCCAGCCAGACTGGATGTGCAGTTGTGCCACCTGACGGTAGTCGCGGCGGAAAAATGCCAGCAGGTTGCGGGCCAGATAGCTCTGGTCGTCGGGTGCCAGGGTGCCGACAATGCCAAAGTCGATGGCGATGTACTTCGGATCGGCGGGGTTGGTGATGTCGACAAAAATATTGCCCGGGTGCATGTCGGCGTGGAAAAAACTGTCCCTGAACACCTGGGTGAAGAAGATCTCGACGCCTTTCTCGGCCAGCACTTTCATGTTCACGCCGGCGTCTTTCAGGGTCTCGGTGTCGGCAATGGGGACGCCGTGGATGCGCTCCATCACCAGCACCGATTTGCGGGTGTAATCCCAGTCGATGAAGGGGATATAGATGAGCGAGGAATTCTCGAAATTACGGCGCAGCTGGCTGGCGTTCGCCGCTTCCCGCTGCAGGTCCAGTTCGTCGTGAATGGTGGCGTCGTAGTCGGCCACCACCTCCACCGGGTGCAGCCGTTTGCCTTCGGACCAGTATTTCTCCAGCAGCCCGGCCATCAGGTACATCAGCGCCAGATCCTGGTTGATGACCCGTTCGATGCCCGGGCGCAGGACTTTCACCACCACTTTCTGGCCATTCGGCAGGGTGGCGGCGTGCACCTGCGCCACCGAGGCGGAGGCCATGGGTTCCGGGCAGAATTCGGCAAACAGCTCGGTTACCGGCCGGCCCAGGGAACGCTCGACAATGGCCTGGGCGGTGGCGCCCGGAAACGGTGGCACCCGATCCTGCAGGTGTTTCAGCGCCTCGGCCATGTCGTCCGGCAGCAGGTCGCGTCGGGTCGACAGAATCTGGCCAAACTTGACGAACACCGGCCCCAGTTCTTCCAGTGCCCGGCGCAGCCGGTCGCCGCGGCTCAGCTTGGGCTGGGGGAACAGGTGCCAGGGGGCCAGCAGGAAAAAGACCTTCAGCGCGGTTGGCAGTTCCGCCACCGGCAGAAAGGTGTCGAGACGATAGCGGCAGAATACCCAGGCAATTCGGAACAGGCGTTTCAGGCGGGTCACGGGGTCTCCGGTGTGTCACTGCGGCCGCCTCGTTCGAGGCGGTCCAGACGGGCTTCCAGGCGTTCGGCGCGCAGGTTCAGGTCGTCAATATCCTCAAAGGCGGCATCCAGTTCGCGGCGGCCGGGCAGGGCGCGGCTTTCCTCGTGGATGTATTCCTCGAGATTGGCGGTCATCGAACGGACGGCCTGACGACTCCACGTCACCGCATGGCGTATGCGCTTGCCGAGAAAATGGGCGGGCACATCGCCCAGGTGCCGGGCCATGGCGGCTTCCCAATCCGGGTTGAGCTGATCCAGAGCCCGCTGCAACTGGTGCGCCAGGGCGGTATCGCCATTGACCGTCAGCCGGCCATCGCGGAAGACCCGGTCGTCGCCCAAGGCCAGCGCCGCGAAGGCGACCGGTCGCCCGCGCAGCTGCAGGGCCGGGTCGTCGGCCGGCTGGCTGCTGACCTGAACCCGG
>JBPEXU010000284.1:0-7828 GCA_052031225.1 Marinobacter sp.
ATCAAGGTCAACCGGGCCCTGGAAACGTCGGCGCCCGACGTCTATGCGTTGGGCGATTGCGCCGAAGTGGATGGTCATGTCCTGCTGTACGTTTTGCCCCTGATGGCCTGTGCCCGTGCCCTGGCCCGGACGCTGGCCGGTGAGCGCACCGAAGTGCGTTACGGCGCTATGCCGGTGATGGTGAAAACGCCCTGCTGCCCGACGGCGGTCTGCCCGCCGCCGGCGGGTGCGCTGGGCGAGTGGCAGATCGAGGCGCAGGACGGCAGTAGCGTCAAAGCGCTGTATCGTGACCCGACCGGGACGATCCTGGGTTTTGCGGTGACCGGCCAGTTCGCGCTCGAGAAACAGGCGCTGACGAAAGAGGTGCCGCCGCTCCATCGCTGACGTTTCGCGCGGTGCTGGCCATACTGCGTGGCTCTGCTGGCTCAATGGTCGTTGCCAAAGGCGCCCGCTTGCGGTAGAAAAACACTTCGTGAGCTAATCAGTTAACAGGAGCGGGCATGCTTGAAGTCACCAAGAGGCTGGTGGAATTGCTGGATCTGTCCCCGATCGGGGATGACCACTTCCAGGGCGACAGCGAAGATCTCGGCTTCCCGAACGTGTTTGGCGGCCAGGTGCTGGGCCAGGCACTGATGGCGGCCAGCCGCACCGTACAGGGGCGTCTTTGCCATTCGCTGCACGCCTATTTCCTTCGGCCCGGCAACCACAGCATGCCCATCGACTACGAGGTACAGCGGGTCCGCGATGGCGGCAGCTTTTCGGTACGACGGGTGATTGCCCGCCAGGACGGCAAGGAAATCCTGACCGGCTCCATGTCCTTTCAGGTGCCGGAAGCAGGCTTTGACCACCAGGTCGACATGCCGGACGCGCCGCCCCCCGAGACGCTGAAATCCGAGCAGGAACTGGGCCGGCTGCTGGCGCCGAGTGTGCCCGAAAAATACCGCGAGACCCTGACCCGGGATCGACCGATCGAGATCCGGCCGGTCGATCCTCGCAATCCGCTCAAGCCCGAAAAGCGGCCACCCTACCGGCAGAACTGGTTCCGGGCCCAAGGCCCGCTGCCGGAGGACCCGGTGCTGCACCGTTGTCTGCTGACCTACGCCTCGGATTTCCAGTTTCTGGGTACCTCCATGAATCCGCACGGGGTGTCGTTCATGGACCGCAATATGCAGGTGGCCAGTCTGGATCACGCCATCTGGTTTCACCGCGAGTTCCGCATGGACGAGTGGCTGCTGTACGACAAGGACAGCCCCAGCGCATCCGGCGGCCGGGGCTTCAATCGTGGGAACTTTTTCAATCGTGACGGGGTGCTGGTCGCCTCAACGACTCAGGAAGCTCTGATCCGGAAGCGCGGTTAACCCAGTTTCAGGTTCGACTGGCTGGCGTGTTGATTGAGCCAGTCGAGCAGTTTCGGAAGCGGAATCGGCGGCGTGAGCAGGTAGCCCTGAATCATGTCACAGCCCATGTCCCGCAGCAGTTCCGAGGTGGCAGTGTCTTCCACACCCTCGGCCACCACCTTGTAGCCGAGGTTGTGGCACATGTCGATGGTGGTCTGCACGATCACCCGGTCATTCGCCTCGGTGGCCAGATCGGTCACCAGCGACCGATCGATCTTGATTTCCTGCGCCGGTAGCTGCTTGATGTAGGACAACGACGAGTAGCCGGAGCCGAAGTCGTCGATGGACACCCGGATGCCGGCCGAATCCAGTGCGTTGAGGGCGTCCAGCGAGTTGGCCGGGTCCATCATCATGGACGTTTCGGTTACCTCGAAGGTGATGGCGCCGCGATGACGGCGGTAACTGGTCATCAGCCGCTGGACAAACATCGAAAAGTCCGGTTCCCGCAGGTTGTTGGGCGAGATATTGACCGACAGGTCCAGTTCCCAGCCGTTGTCCATCAAGCGCGTGCGTATCCGCAACGCTTCCTCCAGCACCCAGCGAGTCAGCGGTTTGATCAGGCCGGTCTGCTCGGCCAGCGCGATGATCTCGTCGGGCCGGATCGGGTGCTCACGGTCGGGCCAGCGGATCAGCGCTTCCAGCCCCACGATGCGTTCGGTGCGCAGGCACTGCTTGGGTTGCAGGAACAGCGCCAGCTGTTTGTGTTCAAGGGCGTTGCGCAGTTCGGACACCAGGGTCAGACGGCTGGCACTGTAGGAATCGTTGGAGGGTTTGTAGTAGGCGATGCCGCGGTCGCGGGCTCGATCCGACCCTTCGGCGATGATCGCACGCCGGATCAGGGTATTGGCGTCGGTGCCGTGGGCGGGAAACACGGCGACACCGATCCGAGGGTCCATGGGGACTTCCATGCCCAGGTAATCGATGGGCGCCCGCAACTGTTCCAGGCCGTTGACAATGGCGCGGGGGGAGGCTTCGAGTTCGCCCGCATTGACCACAAACGCAAAGGTGGCGGAGTCGAGCGAGGCCAGGAAAAACCGCCGGTTGTCGGTCTGCTCGATCGGCCAGGCGCCGGGCAGGCGCTGGATGACGCTGTTGAAATGACGCGCGGCCAGCTCCAGCAGGCGGTCGCTGTTGCGGTGGCCCAGGGTCTTGGTGATCGCCTGCAGGTTGTTCAGGTGAATCACCGCGACACCGAAGCGGGTATCGGGATGACGCATGGTCAGATCGTTGAGCGTCATTTCGTAGCTGCTGCGGTTGGGCAGGCCGGTGAGCGGGTTGTGCAGCGCCTGGTCCATCAGTTTCAGTTCCGCCGATCGCCGTGCCTCCAGGGCCCGGAGTTCGGCGTCCCGCGCCAGCACCTTGTCCTGACGCTCCTGATAGACCCGGGAGGCCAGCGCCATGGCCAGCAGCACCGCCTGGGTGGCGGAGCCGATCTGCATGCTGTACAGGGTCAGGAAGTTGTTGGGGAGCCAGCCGTATTTATTGGCCGCAGTGATGGCGCTGCCCAGGGTGAGTGCGCCCCAGGCCAGGGTGTAGTAGGCCGCCTGGGGATTACCCCGGAGCCACTGCTGTGGCCCCAGGAGCGTCAGCAGCAGGCAGCAGGGAATCGACAGGGCGACCACCATGCGGATGGCGACACCGTAATCGACGAACAGGGTGGCAATGGCGGCGGCGATGTTGAGCAGGATGGCGAAGGTCACGACCCGTTCCAGGATCCGGCTCTGGTCTTTCAGCCGCAGGAAGCTGCGGGAGAACCAGAGGGTGAACACCATCGCGAACGGAATGCTCATGGCCATGGCGGCGTTCTGAATCGTGGGCGCGCCGGGCCAGATCAGCTGGAACGCAATGCCATTGAGTGTGCCAATCAGCATCAGATAGCCGAAAGTCGACAGCACATACAGCAGGTAGACGTTTTCCCGGAGCGTGAAGAAGATGAACAGGTTGAAAAAAATCGCGGTAATCAGCACGCCGTAGTAAACCGCATGCACCATATCCTCAACGAACGCCCCTTCAAAAAACGTCTTGTCGTGCCAGAGCGCCAGCGGTAGCTGGGCTGCGCCGCTGGTTTGTACCGCCAGCAGAATGTCGTAGTGGCCGTCGTCGTCGCGGGTGAACGGGAACAGGAAATGACGGTGCAGAATCGGGCGCTGGGTAAACGGAAAATGGTCGCCGGTGACTTCCTGCTGGACCACTTCGCCATCACGGACCAGATAGAACCGGATGCTGTCGAGGTGCGCGTAGGCGATTTCCAGAAGGTTGATGGATGGGTTGTCAGGTACCGGGATGCGCAGCCATACGGTATCGGTGATGTAGCCGAAGTTGGGACTTTCGTTACCGATGGCTTGCCAGCCATCGGCGCTGAGGGCGGCCGCTGGGTCCAGATCGACGTCTGCCCCGGTGTAAAGCACTTCCATGTCCGGCAGCAGTTGATTGTCCCTGGCAAAGGCGGCGGAGGCCAGTAGAGACAAGCTGAGCAGGGTAAGCCAGAAGGTGTGCCAGCGCTTATAGATCACGTTTCGCCGTTGGGTATTTGTTTTCGGGTTGAGTATGGCGCCTCCCTGCGTGTCGCTCAAGCGCGCTGGCGCACAGTTTCGTCACCGCCCGCCCGCTCATGCCAGAGCCTGTGCCCAACGCCGGGCCCAGGGCACGGCTTCGGTTTCCGGATCGACGGTTTCCATCGCGTCAATCCGGAGGGTGTCGCCGATCTTTTTGGCGCCGGTTTCGTAAAGTGCTTCCTCCATCAGATCGCCGGCAGCGCAGAAGGTGTCGCCATACGAGCTGTCGCCCAGCACCACGATGCCGAATGGGCGTCCGGGCTGTTGTGGCAGCTGATCCCGAAGGCTGGCATAGAACGGCAACAGGTTGGCGGGCAGTTCGCCCTGGCCGGTGGTGGAAGTGCACACCAGCAGGGCGTCATTGTTGCCGTCGATATCGTCGAGTGCCGGGGTTTCCAGAACCCGGACCCGATAGCCGTCGGCGTCCAGCGCTTTCTGGATTTCGCGGGCGGTCAGCAGGGCGCCGCCGTAGACGCTGCCGACCAGAATGCGGATGCCTGTCATGATCAATCCTGTCTGTTGGTTGACGCCGATTCCCGATCGTCGGTCCGGATAACCCGGCTGCCCGATCGGGCGGGCGATCATAGCTTGAGCCGTCGGCTTGCTCAAGTTGTGAGCGGCTGGCTCTGACCGTCCTGACTGCGCACGCGCGGTGCGATGCGGTTGCGACCGTCGGCTTTGGCACTGTAAAGATGAAGATCGGCCTGTTTCAGCAGGTCGTCGATCGACGCCGCCTTGGCGATGGAACAGACGCCGGCACTGATGGTCACCGGTAGCTTCTGGTCGCGGAACCGGAACGGCGTTGCTGCCACTTTCGCCCGCAGTCGTTCGGCCAGTGCCAGGGCCTGCAACAGAGAGGTATTGGGCAACAGAACCAGAAACTCCTCGCCGCCCCAGCGGGCGGCAACGTCCGACTGCCGGATCACGCCCTGCATCAGGTGGGCGAATTGCTGCAGGACGGCATCGCCGGCGTCGTGACCGAACTCGTCGTTGATGGTTTTGAACAGATCGAGGTCGATCAGGGCCACCGAAAAGTGGTGCCCGGAGCGCTGGAAGCGGGAGAACTCCTCGGCCAGCCGGTGTTGCATGTCACGCCGGTTCGACAGTCCGGTCAGCTCGTCGGTACGGGCGGCGTGCTCGTGCATGCTGGCCAGCGAGACCAGTTCGTTGCGGGCCCGTCGCCGGCCTTTCTCGAGGACAAAGCAGAAAATGGACTCGAACGTCAGGGTGGCAAAGAAGCGGATCTTGAAATCGGTGGAGTACTCGGCGCTGACCATGGGCAGGTCGGGAAACTGGAACACCACCACCGCCGCCAGATAGCAGAACAGCAGCACGGCGGTGCCGGTCTTCAGATCGGTCAGATAAAACAGCAGCGGCGGAAAGACATAGAACCACAGCGGTCCGGTGTTGCTCTCACCGCCGGAGGCAATCAGATACATGAAAAGCAGGCCGGTGGTCACCAGCAGACTGACCTTTTGATGGCTCCGGTTACCGGTGGCGGCAAAGTGGGCCATGCTCAGCGCCACCAACGCCATGAAAAACCACAGCACCCAGGCGTGGGTGGTGTGGCCGACGAACCAGGCCTTGGCGCCAATGCCGGCCAGGCACAGGATGCCTGTGGCCGACAACCAGGTCAGCAGCCGGGAAACCTGCGCTTCCTCGCGCTCGTCGGCGGCTTCGTAGCTGATGGGCGGGGGGGGATTCATCGTGGTCATGCGGGGATTTCTTATAGTTTTTCACGAAGTTTCGAGGATTATGCGGTATTTGCCCGGCGGTTTGCAGTCCTGTTTGACAATTGTTGACGGCGGGGCGGGGTAGCCGCTTTGTTTCAATTTGATTGCAAAAATTTTATAGTTGCCGCGCGTTTCCGTAGGCTCGTTTCAAGCCCAATCAAACCCATTCAGACCAAGCGAGAGTCGATTCGTTATGGCCCGATCAACCGGACTCCTGGACACACTTCTCACCAGCCCCTCCACGGAAAGGTACAGGGTCGGTTTCAGTCTATTGTTTTTGCTCGGCATTTGGCTGGCGGTTGGTTCCTTCAGCAGCGACCTGCCGGGCGGGATGCTGCTGATGGCCGCAGCCGTTATCGGCGGCTACATGGCCATCAATATCGGCGCCAACGACGTCGCCAACAACGTTGGCCCGGCGGTCGGCTCCGGCGCCCTGTCGCTCGGCGCGGCGGTGGTCCTGGCGGCGATTTTCGAGGCCGCCGGCGCCCTGATCGCCGGCGGTGATGTGGTTTCTACGATCAAGGGCGGCATCATCGATCCGACCGTTCTGGACGACGGCCGCGCCTTTGTCTGGCTGATGACGGCGGCGTTGCTGGCCGGCGCTCTGTGGCTCAACCTGGCGACCTGGATGGGCGCGCCGGTGTCGACCACCCATTCCATCGTCGGTGGCGTGCTGGGCGCGGGGATTGCCGCCGGCGGCTGGGGCATCGCGGACTGGGCGGTGATGGGCAAGATCGCGGCGAGCTGGGTGATTTCGCCGGTGCTCGGCGGTGCCCTGGCGGCGCTGTTCCTGTTTGTGATCAAGAAAACCGTTCTGTACCGCCGGGAGGTGATCCCGGCGGCCCGCACCTTCGTGCCCTGGCTGGTGGCGATCATGGCCTGGGCCTTTGGTACCTACCTGATGGTCAAAGGCATGAAAAAGATCGTCAAGGTGGATTTCCTGGATGCCTCTCTGGTCGGCTTGGTCGCCGCCGCGCTGGCCTTCGCCGCGGTGCGGACGCTGGTGAATCGCAAGGCGGCGACCATGGAAAACAGCGCCAGTGGGGTCAACACCCTGTTCACTTGGCCGCTGATCTTTGCCGCCGCGTTGCTGAGTTTCGCTCACGGTGCGAACGACGTGGCCAACGCCATCGGCCCGCTGGCCGCCATCAACGACGCTCTGTCTGCCGGCGCGGTCGTGACCGCCGCCAGTATCCCGACGTGGGTCATGATGGTCGGCGCACTGGGGCTGGCGGTTGGGTTGATGCTGTTCGGGCCGCGCCTGATCAAGACGGTGGGCAGCGAAATCACCGAGCTGGACAAGACCCGGGCTTTCTGTATCGCGCTGTCCGCGGCGCTGACCGTGATCCTGGCGTCCCAGCTCGGCCTGCCGGTCAGCTCCACGCACATCGCCATTGGCGGCGTGTTCGGTGTCGGCTTCCTGCGCGAGTACCTCAAGCGTACCTACGCCACGGAACTGCATTCCATTATGGAGCGCCACGACCCGGAGGAGCAGGAGCGTCTGCGCCCGTTCCTGGATGACTTCCGTAACGCCTCGGTGGAGGAAATGGAGCGCCTGCTCAAACAGGCCAAGAAAAAGAAGCAGCAGGTGCCGTTGTCCAAGTCTGAGCGCAAGCGGCTGAAGAAAATCTACCGGGAAGAGATGGTCAAGCGCTCGCACCTGATGAAAATCGCCGCGGCCTGGATCATTACCGTACCGGCCTCCGCGATCATGGCGGCACTGCTGTTCTACACCCTGCGGGGTATTCTGATCTGAGGCTGGTCGCGCACGACCGGTTTCGCCATACTAACGGAAAGCGGCGGGGCGCTTCGGGCGCCCCCTGAGTGTCCATCTGTTCGGGGAGCGTGGTATGAGTACGTCTGTTGAAAGCCGTCAGGCAAAGATGATCGAGGAGCTGCGGGTCTTCATCAAGAAGGTGCTGAGCGATCCGACCATTGCGGTGAAGTCTATGGAAATCGCCCGCAAGCATCGCGGTGAACCGAACGCCAATGAGTTGATTGCGCGCGAAATCAGTGCCAGCACCAACATCCGCATTCCCGAGCAGTGGAGTGAGGCCGACCGGATGTTTCTGGACATCATCCACGACGTGCTGGACGACGAAGAAGCGCTTTACTGAGTAGAGTGGTCCGCAGCGGGTTGCCG
>JBPEXU010000285.1:0-1767 GCA_052031225.1 Marinobacter sp.
TTTCAGATGGGCCGGGGTCTCCAGCTCGCCGATGCGCGCCGGTAACTGGCCGGTGGTCGGGCACAGGTACAGATCGTAGCTCTCGAAAAAGGTCCCCAGCGCCCGGGCGAAGTCGTTCCACTGCTGGCGCCGGCGCACGTAATCAGGCAGCGGCATGGTACGGCCAAGCAGGCCGATCAGCCGGGTATCGATCTCGAAGTCGTCGTCGGTAGCGCCAAACTGCTCCCGCGCCCGGTCCATCAGAGCGGAGACCTCGCCGAAATAGAGTCCGAGATAACAGCGCGCCAGGGCCATACCGTCGAACTCGGGCCGGGCGTATTCGACGTGATGACCGAGGCCCTCCAGAGTGCGAGCGGTTTCTTCCACCGCCTCAATACATTCCGGCGCCACCTCGGTGTCGTACGGCGACGAGGTAAACACGCCGATCCGCAGACGCTCGGGCGAGCGCAGCATTTGTTCGGCGTAGGGCTCCGCCGGGGGCGCAATCACGAACGGATCGCCTACCGCCGGGCCAGACAGCAGGTCCAGCATCGCGGCGCTGTCCCGGACCGTACGGGTGACCACGTGATCGGACGAGGCGCCGGTCCAGGCCTCGCCCATGAACGGCCCGCTGGAGATCCGGCCCCGGGACGGCTTGAGGCCAAACAGGCCGTTATAGGCGGCAGGTATCCGGATCGATCCGCCACCGTCGTTGGCCCCGGCCATGGGCACGATCCCCGCCGCCACCGCCGCGCCGGAACCGCCGCTGGAGCCACCCGGAGTGAGATCCGTGTCCCAGGGGTTCCGGGTCGGCCCCCAGAGCGCCGACTCGGTCACCGCTTTGAGCCCGAACTCCGGGGTGGTGGTCCGGCCCAGAAACAGGAATCCCCCCTCCCGGGCACGCCGGACAAACTCCGAGTCCCGGGGCGCGATGTTTTTCGTCAACCCCCGGCTGCCGTAGGTGCAGGGCTGCCCCGCCTGCTCCTGCGCCAGATCCTTGAGCAGCAACGGCACGCCGGCGAACGGGGCGTCCTTGCGGATGTCCTGATCAAGCGCATCGGAGAACTGGGGGTGACAGATGGCATTGAGATGACCGTTGACCCGGGTTGCCCGCTCAATGGCGGCTTCGCAGGCTTCCCGTGCGCTGATTTCGCCGCGACGGATCAGGTCGGCGAGGGCGGTGGCGTCATATCGCAGGTACTCGGATTGCTTCATAATCCCTTCCGTTTGTTATTGTGGAATCCGGACGGTAACGGGTGCTACGGACATGAACCGGAAACTCAGAAGCTTACGCCAGCTCATGGGGATTTTCATCCTGCTTGCCGGGACCGCAGCCGCGGTGCCTGCGGCCCCCACGGAATCGCCGACCGAGCCGGTCTGGACCGACGTGGTCCGGGACTCGCCGTACTGGGCCAGCCAGGGCGTGTATACCAACATCCTGACCATTCGTCGCTGGGTACTCGGTGAAACCGCCTACTGCAGCGAACAGGACCGCCACATCCTGTTCGATATGCGTGGCCGGTTCCTGACCTGGCTGTCCAATGGCCCGGACAGCGCCAGCACCCAAGCCAGGCTCAATGACATCCGCCAGCGGCTGGCTGAGCAGGACCGGACCGACACCTGGGTCGCCGGCGGCCCGGGCCGAACCGGCTACCCGTTTGCGCTGGCCTGCGACCAGCCGCACGCCAACCTGGCCGAAGCCGTCGGCCGCTACCTCGGCACCCGCGCCGCCGACCGACTCTGGGGTGCCTGGGACGACCTGACGTTCGCGACCCGCAACCAGCCCGG
>JBPEXU010000286.1:0-2186 GCA_052031225.1 Marinobacter sp.
GCCCCGGGACTGGAACCGCGGATTCAGCAGGATGCGGAACGCTACATCAAAGCCCTGTTGAACGAATTGAACTACGTCGGCGTATTAACCCTTGAACTGTTCGAAACCGACGATGGCCTGGTCGCCAACGAAATGGCCCCCCGGGTCCACAACTCCGGCCACTGGACGATCGAAGGCGCCATGACCAGTCAGTTCGAAAACCATATCCGCGCAGTCAGCGGCCATCCGCTGGGCAACGTGGCAGCACGGGGCCTGAGCTGTATGATCAACATCATTGGTGAGCACGGCGATATTGAGCGGATACTGGAGCTGCCCTACGCCCACGTACACCTCTACAACAAAGGCGAGCGACCAGGGCGCAAGCTTGGCCACGTCAATATTCTGGCGGATTCGTACGAGGAGCTGGTCTGGCGTGTCCGGAACTGCGCGCAGTTTCTGCCCGGCAGCCCCGAGTTTAAAAGCAGTTTGACCAATAAGGGTTGATATAGAGCAAATCAGCCCTATATTGCCTAGTCGTACATTCACACAAACAGAGAGACAGGGAGAACGACCTCATGGCATTTGAACTTCCCGCACTGCCCTACGAGAAGAACGCACTGGAACCGCACATCTCTCAGGAAACCCTTGAGTACCATTACGGCAAGCACCACAACACCTACGTCACCAAGCTGAACGGCCTGGTGGAAGGCACCGAGAACGCCAACAAGTCTCTGGAAGAGATCATCAAGAGCGCCAGCGGCCCGCTGTTTAACAACGCCGCCCAGGTCTGGAACCACACGTTCTACTGGCACTGCCTGAGCCCGAACGGTGGTGGCGAGCCCACCGGCGCCGCCAAGGAAGCCATCGAAAAAGCCTTCGGCTCATTCGAGAACTTCAAAAAGGAGTTCAACGACAAGGCGGCCAATAACTTCGGTTCCGGCTGGACCTGGCTGGTCAAGAAGGCCGATGGCAGCGTTGCTATCGTAAACACCAGCAACGCGGAAACTCCGCTGACTGGCCCGGACAAGCCGGTGCTGACCGTGGATGTGTGGGAGCACGCCTACTACATCGACTACCGCAACAGCCGTCCGAACTATCTGGAAGCGTTCTGGAACCTGGTGAACTGGGATTTCGTCAACGAAAACCTGGCCTGATCCGGCGTCCCCGAGCGCCAACGCGCAGCCTGTCGGGCTGCGCCTCGATAACGCCCGCTGTATGCGGGCGTTATTTGTATCTGGGATGCACGAAATCCTTACAAACTGAAACACCTCATTCCGGTATTCTTTGGAAAAATCACCAACACTCAATGCAGTAACATTGAAGCTGTACCATACTAGTGACGATCCATGTGCTGGGGCGCCGGCTCCAGCCAAGACGCGCAACCGCAACCGAAACAGACGACTGACGGGCCTTAATGCACAGCTCCTTTGAGGTAGAACATCGCCTGGGTTACCGTATCCTGCGCTGGACCCTTGCCATCGCATTGATCAGCGGCGTGATCGTTAGTGCCCTGCAGGTTGTGCTGGACGCACGGCGGGTGTCGATGGAGCTGGACAGCCAGGCTCAGCAAACCATCGCGATGATTCGTGACGCCGCTACCCAAGCCGTGTTCAGCATCGATGGCGAGCTGGCGCAACAGGTGGTGGATGGTCTGTTTGCCTTGGAACCCGTACACATGGCCAGCATCACCCATCCGGATGGCCAGGCGTTGGGTGAACGGCATCGCCCTCTTCAGAAAAGTATCTACCGCCCGCTCACCGATGCGATTTTTGGCAAAGAGCGCGAATACCAGGAAACCTTGCAGCGAACGGGTGACTCGAACACCCTCTACGGCTACCTGAACGTCTGCTTTGACACCGCCCCGGTGGCACTGAGCTGGCTAAACCGAGCCACGGTGACCTTCGCCTCGGTCATTGCCACGGCGCTGATCCTGGGTCTGCTGCTTTACGTGGTATTCCATCTACTGCTTACCCGCCCTCTGTTGCGCATTGTCCGCTCGGTGAAGCAGGTCAATCCCGACCATCCCGGTGACCGCCTGGTGGCCATACCGACCGGCCATGAGCGGGACGAACTGGGGCTATGGGTCAACGCCACCAACAACCTGCTGGTAGCCATCGGTGACAGTCAGAAGCGGCACCGGGAGGCCGAAGATCGCGTTACCCGGCTATCCCGCTACGACCAGCTCACCGGGTTGCCGAGCCGTGAAA
>JBPEXU010000287.1:0-2503 GCA_052031225.1 Marinobacter sp.
TCCGGTAACGGTCAGTGTCGGCGCCTATCTGTGCCAGTCCGGTGACGATCTGGACACCGTCCTGCGCAACGCCGACCAGGCGCTGTACCAGGCCAAAGACCGGGGGCGCAACCAGGTCTGCCTGTACGCTCCGGCGAACGAAGCCATCCCGCCGGCCTGATAGATCTGACTCGCCGGATCAGAATCGTTATACTCCGCCCCTACATTCATTGATCCCCAGTCAGGTTGCTCTTCCATGCTCAACGCCGACGCTCTCAATCAGTTGCGCCAGCTGAAATCCGACATTCAGGAAAACAAGGTGGTCTTCCCCGGCACGGTCAAGCCCACCAACGGACGCTTCGGGTTTGTGGCACTCGACGAGGGTCGCGACGTGTTCCTGCCGCCGGAGGAAATGCAGAAAGTGCTGCCCGGCGACCGCATTACCATCACCGAACAGAGTGTCGACAAGGGCAAGACCCAGGGCGTGGTCGACGAACTGCTGGAAACCCGCCTGACCACCTTCGTTGGCCGCTATCTGGTCAAAGGCAAAGGCCATTTCGTGGTGCCGGAGACGCCGGGCATCAATCGCTGGATTTTTATTCCGCCCAAGGAGCGCCAGAACGCGCAGCCGGACGACTACATCTACTGCCGCATGCTCCGCCACCCGATTAAGGACGGTAAGGGCCAGGCCAAGGTGCTGCGGGTCATCGGCAAAGCCGGAGAGCCCGGGGTTGAGCGGGCCTTCACTCTGGCCAATTTTGATCTGGCCGACGGCTGGCCCGACGCCGTTCTGGCCCAGGCAGAGGCCCTGACCGAGTCGGTCATCGACACCCTGGCCGAGGGCCGCGAAGACCGGACCGATCAGCCCTACGTCACCATCGACAGCCCGGGTACCCAGGACATGGACGATGCCCTGATGGCGGTACCCAACGCCACCGGCTGGACCCTGTCCATCGCCATCGCCGATCCGACTGCGGTGATCGCGCCCGACAGCCCCGCCGAGCGGGAAGCCTTCCAGCGCGCCACCGCGATCTACTTCCCGGGCGAGCCGCTGCCGATGCTGCCGGAGGCCATCAGCACCCGGCTGTGTTCACTGCTGCCCAACACCCGGCGGCTGGCGCTGGTGTGCGACCTGCAGGTCAACAACGACGGCAGCCTGGGCGACTACCAGTTCCGCCAGGCGGTGATTCACTCCAAGGGCAAGCTCAGCTACGAGCTGGTCTCTCACCTGATCGAAGGGCGCGAAGACGACGAGATCAAAGCGCTGCCGGAGCCGGTGGCCAACAGCCTCGACCAGCTGCATCAGGTCGCCACCGCCCTGCGCAAATGGCGCAACGAGCATGCCCTGCTGAGTGCCGACCGGCCGGAGTTCCGGCTGCGGCTGGACGAAAACAAACGCATCCGGGTGATCGAACCGGCGCTCCAGAACGAAGCCCACCGGCTGGTGGAAGAGTGCATGGTGGCCGCCAACCGGTGCGCCGCCGACTTCCTGACCCGGCGCGAGTCCGGGCTGTTTATCCGGCACCCGGGCCTGCGGGAGGATCGCCAGGACAACATCCGCCAACTGCTGGCCAGCCACGCACCGGCGCTGGCGGATCTGGACGCCAGCACCCCCGAGGGTTTCAAAGCCCTGATGAAGCAGACCCAGAACCTGGTTTCCGAGGTACCGGTGCGGGCCATCCTGTCGCGTCAGCTGGCCCGGGCCGAGCTGGGTTTTGACGCCGCGCCCCATCAGGGGATGGGGCTGGATGCCTACACCACATTCACCTCGCCGCTGCGCAAGTTTTCCGATTTCTACGTGCACCGGCTGATCAAAGCCGCACTGTGGAACCAGCCGATGACCGCGCTGACGCCGGAGCAGCTGGACGCGCTGCAGGCCACTCAGCTCCGTGCGCGCCAGGCCGCCAACAGCCTGGAAGCCTGGCTCAAAAGCGAGTTCGCGAAGGGTCTGGGCGCCGAGCCCATGGCCGGCAGCATCAGCCGCACCCTGCCCTCAGGCTTCTTCGTGCGTCTGGACAGCAACGGCCTGGAAGGCTTTGTCAGCTGCAAGGATCTGGACGGCAAGTACGGTTTCGATCCGATCACCCTGCGGCTGATTCACAACAAGAACGGCCGCATCTTCCAGCTCGAGCAGCGGGTCCGGGTAGCCCTGGCCGGCGTCGATGACGAACGCCACCAGATCAACTTCAAGCTGGTGGATGCCGACGAAGTGGTCACCGCTGACACCGCCACCAGCGACGATTGAAAAACCGCGACGGCGGGCGCATCGTAGTCTTAGGGACAGAGTCCGGTTAAGGAGGTGCGCCATGCCCATCAGTCCGCAGGAGTTCCTGCGCAAACACGGCTTCGACAAAGACGACGACGAGCGCGAACACAGTCTGCGTGAAAACGCGCTCGAACACGCCCGTCACCTGCGCCGGCCCCACGCCGGCACGCCGCACGACTGGGAGGAGTGGGAGCGCTACAAGCGCGAGCACCCGGACGAGGTCGAGGACGACGGGGACTAGCCCGTCGTCGGGCAATT
>JBPEXU010000288.1:0-6008 GCA_052031225.1 Marinobacter sp.
GGTGGTTTCCTTGAGATTCACATCGCGGGCGAATCCGAGCCGATGGGCCAGCCCATCCGACGCCGGCATCGGATCGTCCGGACCCCGATCAAGTCCACCAAAAACGGTAAAGCGGGACTCGCCATGGCGAACCACCGCCTGATGACGGCTGACCCGAAACGAGCGGCCCAGACCGAGATAGCCGATCGCTTCCAGCACACTGGTTTTGCCGCTGCCATTGGCGCCATACAGCAGATTAAACGAGGGCGAGAACTCGGTGGGCGTTGCTGCCAGATTTCGGAAGTGCTCGGTTTGGAGTCTGACAAGGGCCATAGAAAGTTGGCGTTCCGGAGGGCGTATGACTCGGCCAAAAAAACAGCGCCCGGGTCTCCCTCAGGCGCTGCTCTAGTGTACAAAAGCTGCTCGGTGATGGCGACCGGTTCAATGCAGCATATTCAGACGCTCATCCATAAACACGTCCATTTCCGGCGCCAGGATGTGCACATAGCGGTCGAAGTACAGAAACTGTTTCAACAACAGCGCAAATTCCCGGGGGAAGTGCAGGCCGTGACTTTCACCAACCTTAACCATATCCATCAGGATGTTGTTGACGTCGTCCTCGGCCTGTTCCGCCTCATAGGGCATATCCACCGGCACCATCCGGTCCATCTGCTGGTACAACCGGCGCAGATCGGCGGCCAGATCGGCCGCCTGCACCGTTCGATGGGTGACGCCGATGCGGATCATGGCATCCGCCATACCGTCGAAGTTCCCAACCATCACCGCCGAGATGAAGTCACTGACCGCCTGCCAGGTATCCGGTTTGATCCGGCCGACAATGCCAAAATCGATGAACCCGACCCGGCCGTCTTCGAGCACCATCAGATTGCCTGCGTGCACATCGGCGTGGAAAAACTCGCACTGCGTCAGGCTGGCAAACCAGGTATTCATCGCGGTAATCAGCGTCCGCTCCGGATCACGGGCGTAGCCCCGGATGCTGTCGAGGTCGGTGAGTGGAACTCCGTAGAACCGTTCCATGGTCAGAATGCGCCGGGTGCTGGCGTGTTCATACACCCGCGGGCAGGTGGCATCCTCGTTATGGGTGTTGTGCAGGAATTCCCTGAAAACCCGGAGGTTGTTGGCTTCCTTGATGAAGTCACACTCCTCCATCATGGTGCGCTGGATTTCCTCCACGATGCCGGACAACGAGGTCCAGGACAACTTCGGCGCCAGGGTCTCCAGAATCCGGGCGCTCAGGTACAGGAAATTCAAATCGGTGAGCAGGATGTTTTCCACACCCGGCTTCTGCACCTTGATCACCACCTCCTCACCGGACACCAGGCGGGCGGCATGGACCTGGGCAATCGACGCCGATGCCAGCGCCACCGGGTCGATCTCCGAGAACACCTCGTCGATCGGTCGACCCAGTTCCTCGCGGATGATTCTTTTGATCACACCGAACGGCAGGCTCGGGGTCTGGTCCAGGCAGTACTGAAACTCCTCGACGTATTCCTTCGGGAAAAAAGTCGGAGAACTGGCAATGAACTGACCCAGTTTGATGTAGGTCGCGCCCAGCGATTCAAAGGTCTGGCGCAGCAGGCGCGGGGTAGGGGGGCGATCGCCCCGAACCCAGTTCAGCCCGGTGCGGCCCAGTACCGACAAGGTCTGCCCGATCCGGAACGCGCCTTTGACGCCGTTCACTACCGTTCCCTTCATGGTGCTACTCCCTGGTTTCCTTCCTTCCCGATCACAGCCGCATCGGCATGACCACATACAGACAGCGGCTGTCGTTCTCCGCCTCGATCAACGCACTGCTGTTCGGATTCGACAGGGTGATTTTCACCAGCTCCTCGTCCAGCGCGTTCATCACATCGATCAGGTAGCCTACATTAAAACCGATCTGCAGGGATTCGCCCTGATACTCCACCGGCAATGCGTCTTCGGCCTGTTCCTGATCCGGGTTGTTGGCAAATACCTGCAGCTGGTTGGCCGACAGGCTCAGGCGCACACCGCGGATGTTTTCATGGGACAGAATGCCGGCGCGCTGCAGCGTGTTCTTCAGGGTCGCCCGATCCGCCAACACCACCTTGTCGCCCCCCCGGGGAATCACCCGGTTGTAGTCCGGGAATTTGCCCTCAATCAGTTTCGAGGTGAAGGTGTAGGCCCCGACGGTTGCCCGCAGGTGGTTGTCACCAATCACCAGGGTCACCGGGGTTTCAACGTCGTCCAGCAGACGCGCCAGCTCGAGCACACCCTTACGCGGCACGATGACCTGACGCAGGTCGCCGCAGCCGGTCTGCAGCTCGCTCTGGGCCAGTGCCAACCGGTGACCGTCGGTGGCAACGGTGCGAACATGATCGCTGGCCACTTCCAGCAGCAACCCGTTCAGGTAGTAGCGCACGTCCTGCTGCGCCATGGCAAAGGCGGTGGCGTCCAGCATCCGGCCCAGTTCTTTCTGGGGCAACTCCAGGCGGAAGCTTTCCGCTTCGTCTTCCACGTTCGGGAAATGCTCGGCCGGCAACGTGGACAGGGTAAAGTGACTGTTGCCGGAACGCAGATGCAGACGATCCCCCTCCAGCGACAATTCAATCGGCGACTCGTCCCCCAGCGCCCGACAGATATCGGCCAGCTTGCGAGCCGGCACGGTGATCTGTCCGGGCTGATCCACGTGCACCGGGGTCACCCGGCCCACGAGCTCCACTTCCATATTGGTGCCGGTCAACGTCAGGGTGTTGTCTTCGGCCACCAGCAGCACGTTGGAGAGCACGGGCATGGTCTGTTTCTTCTCCACCACGCCGGCAATGCTTTGCAGCGGGGTGAGCAGGGATTCACGACTGATCGTCAGTTTCATGGCACTCAGCTTTCTTTGTCGTTGATAAGTGAATGGTGTCGCTAACGCCCGGCATCAGGTGGTCAGCAGTCTCATAAAATTCTGATAGTCCTCACGGATCCCCGGATCCGTCTCCTGCAATTCGACAATCTTCTTGCAGGCGTGCAGCACCGTCGTATGGTCGCGCCCGCCGAAGGCATCGCCGATTTCCGGCAGGCTGTGGTTGGTCAGCTCCTTGGCCAGCGCCATCGCCATCTGCCGGGGCCGGGTTACGGTACGGGTGCGGCGCTTTGACAGCAGATCGGCCACCTTGATCTTGTAGTACTCGGCAACGGTGCGCTGGATGTTGTCGATACTGACCTGCTTCTCATGCAGGGCCAGCAGATCCTTCAGGCTTTCCCGGATGAACGGCGGGGTGATTTCGGAACCGGTGAAGTGAGCATTCGCTATCACCAGACGTAGCGCGCCTTCTAACTCCCGTACGTTTGAGCGGATCTTCTGGGCAATGAAAAAGGCCGCTTCGCTGCTGAGCTTGACGTTCGCCTGTTCCGCCTTTTTCATCAGGATGGCGACCCGGGTTTCCAGCTCCGGCGGCTCCACCATCACGGTCAGGCCCCAGCCAAAGCGCGACTTCAAGCGCTCCTCCATATCGGAGATTTCCTTGGGGAACCGATCACAGGTGACAATCACCTGCTGCCCGCCTTCGAGCAAGGCGTTAAAGGTGTGGAAAAACTCTTCCTGGGACCGCTCCTTGCGGGCGAAGAACTGGATATCGTCGATCAGCAGCGCGTCCACCGAGCGGTAATACCGCTTGAACTCGTTGATCGCGTTGAGCTGCAGTGCCTTGACCATGTCGGCAACGAACCGTTCCGAACGCAGATAGGCCACCTTGGCGCGCGGGTTCCGGCGCACGATCTCGTTGCCGATGGCGTGCATCAGGTGGGTTTTACCCAGACCCACGCCGCCATACAGAAACAGCGGGTTGTAGGCGCCACCGGGATTCTCCGCCACCTGCATCGACGCGGCACGGGCCAATTGGTTGGACTTACCTTCAACAAAGGTTTCAAAGGTAAAGGCTTCGTTCAGGAAGCTCTGGTGTTTGATGTCACCTTCAACCTGAACTTCCCGGCGTTCGTGTTCGGCCTTCGGTCGCACCGGCGCCGCAGTACCGGCAACGGTCGCGGCAACCCCTTTTTCCTCTTCGGTCACCGCCCGGCCGGTTTCTTCCTGGACCTCACCGTTGACCGGCTCCGGCGCTTCAGCACGGCGTACCGGCACCGACTCCCGGGGTGCGGAACCGACTGTCATATTGACGCGGGGAGCCTGGCCGCCGTTGAGGTCTTTCAACACCTCTTCGATCCGGCGCAGGTATTTCTCATTCACCCAGTCCATAACAAAACGGTTCGGGGCGAAGAGCACCAGCTGGCCATCACGATGATCCGACTGCAACGGCCTCAACCAGGTATTGAACTGCTGTGCGGGAAACTCATCCCGGAGTACTTCAAGACACTGATGCCACAAGCTGTTTGGCACGACCGTCTGCTCCCGATATGACTGATGGTATGTACACCGGACCGCATCGCTCCGGGCACAAAAGGCGATCACGAATTCTACCCCGATGGCGCCCCCTCAGGAAAGCCTAAAACCACAGTCATAAACAGCCTGTGGAAATTTTATCCTTTAAAAAACATAAAATTACTGACTTACCTACAGCCTTGTGTACAGCCTGTACCGGTAAAAAAAGTTACCCACAGCCCTGTGTGCACACCTTGCTCGCAACCCTGTTCAAAAACCCGGGACCGAGCGGTGGATAACTGCCATCGAAACCGAAACCTCGGCTTATTCACATTTCGGCCGGTCTTTCTCCACAGCGCTCAGAGGCCCTTGTCATCACCCTTGTCCAAGGCTCAATGCCTTGATGCTTAAAGTCTTTTTTCGCTTTTCCACAGAAACACTAGGGCCTAATAACAGTAATAATTAATCCTTAAAAGAATTCAAAAGAGACTTATAGAAACAATTACCGTCGGCCCACTGCCGTCAACCGGTTTTCACCTACCCGTACCAGGCCATGATAAACATTGAACTTTCAGCGCTATTTGCATAGAATGCCGCTCCTGTTTTGGCTGTACATTTTCCAGCCAGCTACTGGATTCCCAAACTTACGACTATTTGTGAGATCGTCACCATGAAAAGAACGTTTCAACCGAGCGTCCTGAAGCGTAAGCGCGTTCACGGTTTCCGTGCCCGTATGGCCACTGCCAACGGTCGCAAGGTACTGTCCCGTCGTCGTGCCAAGGGTCGCGCCCGTCTGTCCGCGTAACGACCTGTTCGCCTGATGAAGGCTTTGGGGTTTCCGAAAGCAAGCCGGCTGTTACGGCCTGCGGATTACAGCAAAGTCTTCAACGACGTACAGCTGAAGGTTCCGCACCGGAATTTCCTGATCCTGGCAACACCGAATCAGCTCGGTCATGCCAGGATCGGTCTGGTGTTTTCCAAGAAGAATCTGAAGCTGGCCGTGCAGAGAAACCGGATCAAACGCCAGGTTCGGGAATCCTTTCGCCATCAGACCGATCTGCCGGGTGTGGATATTGTGATTCTAGGCCGACAAGGTCTGGTCAATCTCGATAACCCGTCGGTTCGCAAAGCCCTGGATGACCTCTGGCGCAGGCTCAAAAAGAAATACCATCAGTCACCGCCATCCCGAGCAGCTGAATCACAGCCTGCCGGTAGAGGAACGGGTTAATGCGCAAACTGTTGCTTGTGCCCATTCGCTTCTATCAGTACGCAATCAGTCCTCTGATGGCCAGCCATTGCCGCCACTACCCCACCTGTTCCCAATACGCCGTCGAAGCGATTACCGTTCATGGCGCCGCCAAAGGCTCCCTTCTGGCACTTCGTCGCCTGGGCAGGTGTCATCCCTGGAGTGAAGGTGGCTACGATCCGGTTCCCGGTACCGATTCCGTTTGCTCATCCCCGGCGGGCTCAGCACCAGAGCCGGCTGGGGATTCGTCCTTAACCACCCAGACCAGACACTAACTTATGGATATTCAACGTTTTGTTTTGTTTGCCGGGCTGGCGATTGTCAGTTATCTGATGGTTCTGGCCTGGAACGAGGACTACCATCAGGCCCCAGTTGCCGCGGAAACCGCTCAGGTGGCCGAACCGTCGTCCGCCCTCGGCGATGATATGGTGTTGCCGG
>JBPEXU010000289.1:0-6574 GCA_052031225.1 Marinobacter sp.
GTCGTTCGGTGATCGTGGTTGGTCCCTACCTGCGTCTGCACCAGTGTGGTCTGCCCAAAAAGATGGCGCTGGAGCTGTTCAAGCCGTTCATTTTCTCCAAGCTCGAGCACCGCGGTCTGGCGACCACCATCAAAGCGGCCAAGAAAATGGTCGAGCGTGAGGAAGGGGTGGTCTGGGATATCCTGGACGAGGTCATCCGTGAGCACCCGATCATGCTTAACCGGGCGCCGACCTTGCACCGTTTGGGTATCCAGGCGTTCGAGCCGGTGCTGATCGAAGGTAAGGCCATTCAGTTGCACCCGCTGGTGTGTGCGGCCTACAACGCGGACTTTGACGGTGACCAGATGGCGGTGCACGTACCGCTGACTCTGGAGGCCCAGCTCGAAGCCCGGGCGTTGATGATGTCCACCAACAACGTGCTGTCGCCGGCGAACGGCGAGCCGATCATCGTCCCGTCCCAGGACGTGGTACTCGGCTTGTACTACATGACCCGTGAGCGTGAAAGTGCGCTTGGCGAGGGTATGGTGTTTGCCGATGTGAAAGAGGTACACCGTGCCTACGGCGCCGGCAAGGTGGATCTGCAGGCCAAGGTCAAGGTTCGGGTCAAACAGGTTGCGATTGACGATGACGGTGAGCGGAGCGAGAGCTACAGCATTGTTGATACCACCGTCGGTCGGGCGCTGCTGTACGACATCGTACCGGATGGCCTGCCGTTTGAGCTGGTCAACAAGCCGATGGTCAAGAAGGCGATTTCGGCCCTGATCAACACCTGCTACCGGGATGCCGGCCTGAAAGAAACGGTCATTTTCGCGGACCAGCTCATGTACATGGGCTACCACTACGCGACCAAGTCCGGTATCTCGATCGGCTTCAATGACTTCGAAATTCCGCCTGAGAAGTACGAGCTGGTCGATGCCGCTTCTCAGGAAGTGAAGGATATTGAAAACCAGTACGCCTCCGGTCTTCTGACCCAGGGTGAGAAGTACAACAAGGTGATCGATATCTGGTCTCGCGCCAACGACAAAGTCTCCAAGGCCATGATGGAACGGTTGTCCAAGGAGCAGGTCATTGGTCCGGATGGCAAGCCGGTGAAAGGCGAGGACGGCGAATACCTGATGCAGGAATCGTTCAACTCGGTGTACATGATGGCCGACTCCGGCGCCCGTGGTTCCGCGGCGCAGATTCGTCAGCTCGCCGGCATGCGGGGCCTGATGGCCAAGCCGGACGGCTCCATCATTGAAACGCCGATCACTGCGAACTTCCGGGAAGGTCTGAACGTACTCCAGTACTTCATTTCCACCCACGGCGCCCGTAAGGGTCTGGCCGATACCGCCCTGAAGACCGCGAACTCCGGTTACCTGACCCGCCGACTGGTTGACGTTTCTCAGGATCTGGTGGTTACCGAAGAGGATTGCGGTACCGATGACGGCCTGCTGATGACGCCGCACATCGAAGGCGGCGATGTCGTCGTGCCGCTGGGTGACCGGGTTCTCGGCCGGGTGACGGCCCGCGACGCCTTCACCCCGACGGACAAGGAAAACGCGGTTATCCCGGCCGGTACGCTGCTGGATGAGAAAGCCGTGGAAATGCTGGAACGGGCGGGTGTTGACGAGGTGTGGGTACGCTCCGCGATCACCTGTGAAACCCGTTACGGTATCTGTGCCAAGTGTTACGGCCGTGACCTGGCCCGAGGTCACCTGGTCAATGTCGGTGAGGCGGTCGGTGTTATCGCGGCCCAGTCCATCGGTGAGCCGGGTACTCAGCTGACCATGCGGACCTTCCACATCGGTGGTGCTGCGAGCCGGGCGTCTGCGGTCGACAACATTCAGGTCAAGCACGGCGGTACCGTTCGTCTGCACAACCTGAAGTCCATCGAGAAGAGCGACGGGTCGCTGGTGGTGGTATCTCGTTCCTCGGCGCTGGCCATTGCCGACGAGCAGGGGCGTGAACGCGAGTGGTACAAGCTACCGTATGGTGCGGTTCTGTCGGTGAAAAATGGCGATGCCGTCGAAGCCGGTGTGGTCGTGGCCAAGTGGGATCCGCACACCCACCCGATCATTGCCGAGGCTGCCGGTACCGCCAAGTTCGTCAACATGGATCAGGGCATTACCGTCCGGACTCAGACCGACGAGCTGACTGGTCTGTCCACCATGGAGGTTATTGACCCGAAAGAACGTCCGGCTGCCGGTAAAGACATTCGTCCCGCTATTCAGCTGGTTGACGAATCCGGTAACGACGTCGAGCTGCCTGGCGGTGGCGCGGCGATTTACTTCCTGCCGGCCAACGCGCTGGTGACCATGGCCAATGGTGCGAAGATCGAGCTGGGTGATGTTGTGGCCCGGATTCCGCAGGAAAGCTCGAAGACGCGGGATATTACCGGTGGTCTGCCTCGGGTGGCGGACCTGTTCGAAGCACGTCGGCCGAAGGAATCCTCAATCCTGGCGGAAATCAGCGGCACCGTGTCCTTCGGCAAGGAGACCAAAGGCAAGAAACGTCTGGTCATCACCCCGAAGGATGGCGATCCGTACGAGGTGCTGATTCCGAAGCATCGTCAGCTCAACGTGTTCGAGGGTGAAACCGTTGAAAAAGGTGAGGTGATCTCCGACGGTCCGTCCAACCCGCACGATATCCTGCGTTTGCTGGGTGTGGTAGAGCTGGCCAAGTACATCACCAACGAGATTCAGGACGTTTACCGTCTGCAGGGTGTTGTCATCAACGATAAACACATCGAGGTTATCGTTCGCCAGATGCTGCGCAAGGTCGAGATCACCGATCCGGGTGATACCAACCTGCTGGCCGGTGATCAGGTGGAGATCACCCAGGTGCTGGAAGAGAACGAAAAAGCCGAGGCGGCCGACAAGGAGCCTGCGAAGTACGAGCGTCTGCTGCTCGGTATTACCAAGGCTTCACTGGCGACCGAATCGTTCATCTCCGCGGCATCGTTCCAGGAGACCACGCGGGTACTCACCGAAGGTGCGGTTACCGGCAAGCGTGACTACCTGCGCGGCCTGAAAGAGAACGTGGTCGTGGGTCGTCTGATTCCGGCCGGAACCGGTCTGGCCTACCATGCCGAGCGCCGCCGCAAGCGTGCGCTGGAAGAGCAGGGGGTGACGGCCGCGGACGTTGAAGAAGCTCTGAGCGCCGAACTTAACCGCGAAGGCTGAGTTCTGGTGCCGACCACCCCCGGGTAGATACCTATTTCGGGGGTGGTTAAAAAGAGTACAGTCATCTTGACTGTCCGGGGGTGCAGGCTTACACTTGCGTCCCTTAAATTTTACCCCCAGCTCTGGGGGTAAGTTTCATTGGTATGGTTTTTTGGAGTTTGCTTACATGGCAACGATTAATCAGTTGGTGCGTAAGCCTCGTAAGCGCAAGGTGGCCAAGAGCGACGTTCCCGCGCTCCAGGCTTGTCCTCAGCGCCGTGGTGTGTGCACTCGTGTGTACACCACAACGCCGAAGAAGCCGAACTCTGCACTTCGTAAAGTGTGCCGTGTTCGCCTGACCAACGGCTACGAGGTTTCCTCTTACATTGGTGGTGAAGGTCACAACCTTCAGGAGCACAGTGTTGTGCTGATCCGCGGTGGTCGAGTCAAGGACCTTCCGGGTGTGCGCTACCACACTGTTCGCGGAACGCTGGATACCCAGGGTGTTCAGAACCGTAAGCAGGGCCGCTCCAAGTACGGTGCTAAACGACCCAAGTCCTGATGTCCCAAGCGGGTATCTTTTATCGTTGCTTGTCAGAACGGTAAGAGTAAGGCTGAGTAGCGATTGCTATCTCAGGGGTTCCTGAAGACCTTTTAGTTAATAAGGGCTTATCGATGCCTAGAAGAAGAGTTGCAGCAAAACGGGAAATCATTCCCGATCCGAAGTTCGGCAGTGCACGTCTTGCCAAGTTCATCAACCACGTGATGGAAAGCGGTAAGAAATCCGTTGCAGAGCGCATTGTTTATGGCGCGCTCGACATTGTTGCCGAAAAATCCAAAGAAGAGCCGCTGGAAGTGTTTGAAAAGGCACTTGAGAACATCCAGCCGATGGTGGAAGTTAAGTCCCGTCGTGTGGGTGGTGCGACCTACCAGGTGCCGGTAGAAGTGCGGCCTTCTCGTCAGAACGCGCTGGCCATGCGCTGGCTCGTAGAATTTTCCCGGAAGCGCGGTGAGAAGAGCATGGCGCAGCGTCTTGCAGGTGAAATCCTGGATGCCGCTGACAGCAAGGGTGCCGCTGTTAAGAAGCGCGAAGACGTGCACCGTATGGCAGAAGCCAACAAGGCGTTCTCTCACTTCCGTTTCTAAACAGCCGAGGTTTATATCGTGGCACGCAAGACTCCGATCAGTCGTTACAGAAATATTGGTATTTGTGCGCACGTGGATGCGGGCAAAACCACTACCACCGAGCGGGTTCTGTTCTACACGGGCATTTCCCACAAAATCGGTGAGGTTCATGATGGTGCTGCCACCATGGACTGGATGGAGCAGGAGCAGGAGCGTGGTATCACCATCACCTCTGCTGCAACAACCTGTTTCTGGCAGGGTATGGACAAGCAGTACCCGGAGCACCGTATCAACATCATCGACACCCCGGGGCACGTTGACTTCACCATCGAAGTAGAGCGTTCCCTGCGAGTTCTGGATGGTGCCGTCGTTGTGTTCTGCGCCTCCTCCGGTGTAGAGCCCCAGTCCGAAACGGTTTGGCGTCAGGCTAACAAGTACGAAGTGCCTCGCATGGTCTTCGTCAACAAGATGGACCGTGCCGGTGCCAACTTCCTGCGCGTCGTTGATCAGATCAAGAACCGTCTGGGCGCGAACTGCGTTCCCATTCAGCTGCCGATCGGTGCCGAAGAGGGCTTCGAGGGTATCGTTGATCTGATCCGCAACAAGGCGATCTACTGGAACGAAGCCGATTCCGGGGCGACCTACGAGCAGAAAGACGTTCCGGCTGAAATGGCGGACGAAGTGGCTCAGTACCGCGAGCAGATGATTGAAGCCGCCGCAGAAGCTAACGAAGAGCTCATGGACAAGTACCTTGAGGGCGGTGAGCTGACTGTCGACGAGATCAAGCGGGGGCTGCGTGAGCGCACTCTGGCCAACGAGATCGTGGTAGCGACTTGCGGCTCTGCCTTCAAGAACAAGGGTGTTCAGGCGGTTCTGGACGCGGTTATCGAATTCCTGCCGGCGCCGGACGAAGTCAAGGCGATCAGGGGTGAAGTCGATGACGAGGGTACCGAAGAAACTCGTCCGGTAGACGACGATGCGCCGTTTGCTGCGCTGGCGTTCAAGATCGCGACCGACCCGTTCGTTGGTACGCTGACGTTCTTCCGGGTGTACTCCGGTAAGCTGGAAAGCGGTGCCTCGGTATACAACTCGGTCAAGAAGAAGAAAGAGCGTATCGGCCGTATGGTTCAGATGCACGCGAAGGACCGCCAGGAGATCAAAGAGGTACTGGCGGGTGATATCGCGGCAGCCATCGGGCTCAAGAGTGTGACCACCGGTGACACTCTGTGTGACGAGAATCACAAGATCGTTCTGGAGCGGATGGAGTTCCCGGAGCCGGTTATCTCGGTTGCGGTAGAGCCGAAGTCCAAGGCCGATCAGGAAAAGATGGGTGTTGCTCTGGGCAAGCTGGCCCAGGAAGATCCGTCTTTCCGCGTTCGTACCGACGAAGAGTCTGGGCAGACCATCATTTCTGGTATGGGTGAGCTGCACCTGGACATCATCGTCGACCGTATGCGGCGTGAATTCAAAGTTGAGGCCAACATCGGTAAGCCTCAGGTGGCCTACCGTGAGTGCATTCGCAAGCCGGTGGATGTCGAAGGTAAGTTTGTTCGTCAGTCCGGTGGTCGCGGTCAGTACGGTCACGTCAAGGTTAAGTTCGAGCCGCTGCCTCTGGATGATGAGAACGGTGAAAACTTTATCTTCGTGAACGAGATTGTTGGTGGTGTGGTTCCCAAGGAATACATCCCGGCGGTTCAGCAGGGTATTGAGGAGCAGATGCAGAACGGTTGTCTTGCCGGCTATCCGCTGCTTGGTATCAAGGCGACGCTGTACGATGGTTCCTACCACGACGTCGACTCCAACGAAATGGCGTTCAAGATCGCCGGTTCCATGGCGATGAAAAAAGGTGCCCTTGAGGCCAACCCCGCCCTTCTTGAGCCGATCATGAAGGTTGAGGTTGTTACTCCTGAAGAGTACATGGGGGACGTTGTTGGCGACCTGAACCGTCGTCGTGGTCTCGTTCAGGGTATGGATGAGGGTCCTGCGGGCAAAATCATCCGTGCTGAAGTTCCGTTGTCGGAGATGTTCGGTTACGCCACCGACCTGCGTTCTGCAACACAGGGCCGGGCGTCATATGCGATGGAGTTCTCCCGTTATATGGAAGCTCCTTCGAACATTGCCGAAGCGATCATTAAAAAGGGTTGATCCCTGGACTTAAGAAACAGGAAGAGGTGTAACCGTGTCTAAAGAAAAATTTGAGCGTAGTAAACCGCACTTGAACGTAGGCACCATTGGTCACGTTGACCATGGTAAGACCACTCTGACCGCTGCCCTGACTCGTGTGTGCCACGAAGTTTGGGGAACCG
>JBPEXU010000029.1:0-4176 GCA_052031225.1 Marinobacter sp.
GCCCTCGGCCCCACCTCCGAAATCCCCCTCTAAACACTACCCGGCCTGATTCAGCCGCGCCATTTCCGCCAGCAGTTCCTCGGTTTTCGCCTGCATCAGCGTCTTGTCGCCCCGTGATTCCACGTTCAGGCGCACCACCGGTTCGGTGTTCGACATGCGCAGGTTGAAGCGCCAGTCGTCGAACTCGATGCTGACACCATCGACATGGCTCACGCGTTTGGCCTCGGCACCATACTTCGCTTCGATGGCGGCGATGACCCGGGGCGGATCGGCAATGGTGCGATTGATCTCGCCACTGGCCGGGTAGGCCTCGATGCGGGCGTCGATCAGGGACGACAAGGTCTGGCCGGACTGGCACAAACGCTCGGCCACCAGCAGCCAGGGAATCATGCCGCTGTCGCAGTAGGCGAAATCCCGGAAGTAGTGATGGGCGCTCATCTCGCCCCCGTACACCGCATCCTCGTCGCGCATGCGCTGCTTGATGAAGGCGTGGCCGGTTTTGCTTTCGATCGCCTCCCCGCCGGCCGCCCGCACCAGATCAAGCGTGTTCCAGGTCAGCCGGGGATCGTGAATCACCTTGCCGCCGCCGGTCTTGCGCAGGAACTGATCGGCCAGCAAACCAACGATGTAGTAGCCCTCGATGAAACGGCCGGTTTCGTCAAAGAAGAAACAGCGGTCGTAATCGCCGTCCCAGGCGATGCCCATGGCCGCGCCCTGGGTCTTGACCACGTCGGCGGTGGCCGCGCGGTTTTCCGGCAGGATCGGGTTGGGCACGCCGTTGGGGAAGTGGCCGTCCGGCTCGTGATGGACTTTCACGAACTTGAACGGCAGGCGCGGCTCCAGTGCGTCGATCACCAGGCCGGCACCGCCGTTGCCGGCGTTGCAGACAATGGTCAAAGGCGTGAGTGCGTCGGCGTTCACGTAACCCAGCAGGTGCTCCACGTAGGCCGCCATGACCTCCAGCGTCTCGTACTTGCCGGGCTGGGGCGCGTCGGTGAACGGCTCCAAGACGCGATCGCGGATGTCGTTGAGGCCGTTGTCGGAGCTGATGGGCCGGGATTCCGGACCGACCATTTTCATGCCGTTGTGGTCTTTCGGGTTATGGCTGGCGGTGACCATGATGCCGCCATCCATGTCGAAGTGACTGGTGGCGAAATACACCTGCTCGGTTCCGCACAGACCAATGTCGAAAACGTTGGCGCCCGCCGCCATCAGGCCCGACGACAAGGCCTTGGCGATGTCCGGGCTGGACAGCCGGATGTCGTAACCGACGATGACGTTCTTGGCGCCGGTCACGGCCACATAGGCGCGACCGATTCGCTCCGCCAGCTCCGGATTGAGCTGATCGGGTACCCGGCCCCGAAGGTCGTAGGCTTTGAAACAGGACAGATCCATGGCGCTCGCTTACTCCGCCGCCGAAGACTGGAGCTGGATGTAGTTCTGGATGCCCATCTGGGCGATCAGCTCAAGCTGGGTTTCCAGCCAGTCGATGTGCTCCTCTTCGCTGTCCAGAATGCTGCGGAACAGTTCGCGGCTGGTGAAGTCCTTCACCTCTTCGCAGTACTCGATCGCCTCGATCAGGTCTTTGTGGGCAGCGTGCTCGAGCTTCAGGTCGCACTCGATCATTTCCTGCACGTTCTCGCCGATCAGCAGCTTGTTCAGATCCTGCAGATTGGGCAGGCCTTCCAGAAACAGGATGCGCTCGATCAGCTGATCGGCGTGCTTCATTTCGTCGATGGATTCTTCGTATTCCTTGGCGGCGAGCTTGGTGATGCCCCAGTCCTTGTACATCCGCGAATGCAGGAAGTACTGGTTGATAGCGGTCAGTTCGTTGGCCAGAACTTTGTTCAGGTATTGGATGACTTTCTTATCGCCTTTCATAACCGGTTCCTTGTATCCATGCGAGGGAAGCTACAAGGATAGTCGGTTTACCGACGATAAAAAATCGCGCTTGCAAGGCAACCGCAAAAACGAGGAAAGATCAGGCCGGCTGGGCCAGCAGGTTGGCCATCGCCAGGTAGTCCGGGGAGCTGCTTTCCCGCAGGATCTGGCGCGCGGTGCAGGCGCAGCGACCGCACTGGGTGCCCACGCCCAGCTCCTGGCCCAACTGACGCATCGAGCTGACGCCCTTCTCAGCGGCTTGGCGGATTTCCCGATCGGTGACACCGTGGCACAGGCAAACGTACATAGCTGAAACTCAACACCGTTACTAAAGTTAGTGATAATTATTGTTATTCGCGGATGAGATTTCAACCCTGTTGCCGATCTTTTGTGCAACGATCTGTAATCAGTCCCGGGTCAGATTGCGGGCGCCGGTTTCAGTCACCACCACGTTGTCCTCGATCCGGATGCCGCCGCAACCGCGCAGTTCGTCAATCAACGCGGTGTTCAGATGACGCCCGAGCGGCCCCTGCAACAACGGCTCCAGCAACGACGGGATGAAGTAGAGCCCGGGTTCGATGGTGACCACCATGCCCGGCGCCAGGGTGCGGGTCAGACGCAGGAAGGGCGCGTCTTCGGGCGCCGGCACGGGTTTGCCGGCGACATCGTGGACCTGTACGCCCAGGAAATGGCCGATGCCGTGGGGGAAGAACGCCCGGGTGACACCTTCGGCCACCATGGCGTCATCGTCCAGACCGGACACCAGCCCGCTGGCCGACAGCAGTGCCGCCAGGCCCTGGTGGGCACGGCGGTGGATGTCGAGGTAGTCGACGCCCGGCGCCACCATCGTGCACAGCCGCTGCTGCAACTTATCCAGACCGTGAATCAGGGCGGCAAAACGGGATTCACCGGCGCCGGCGTAGGTGCGGGTGATGTCGGAACAGTAGCCCCGATAGCGGACGCCGGCGTCGATCAGCAGGCTGCGCGACCGGGCCGGTGGCTGGGTGTCGTAGTACTGATAATGCAGGGTACCGGCATGGTCGTTGATCCCGATGATGCTGTGGTAGGGCGCGTCGCCTTCGCGCTGCCGGGTCGCTTGCTGGTAGGCCAGGCTGATGTCGAATTCGCTGGCCCCGGCCAGGAACGCCTCCTGCGCCGCCCGGTGTCCGGTCAGGGCCACCGCATTGGCCCGCGCCAGACACTCGATTTCGTAGCCGGTTTTGTGGACCCGGGTTTCGTCGAGTGCCGCCAGCAGGGGGGCCGGGTTGATGTCGCCGTCCAGCCCGTTCACCAGCGCCGGGTCACCCAGCACCGCCAGCCGCCCGGGCTGCGGCAGCGCTGGCGCGCCCCGCTCGGGCTGGCGACGTACGTCGATCACCTGCTGCCAGGGCTCCTCCGGCAGCGCCGGATTGGCGTGCCAGAAATCCACCGGCTCGTAGAGCCAAAGGACCGGGCGATGACCCACCCGCAGCCACAGCCAGCTGTGCTCACGCCCGGTCAGCCCGGTCCAGTGCAGGAACGGGCCATAGCCCTGAAAGTGCCAGGTCTGGTCGTCGCCGTAACGGTAGGGCGCGGCGCCGGAGGCGATCAGCAGGCTGTCATAGCCGTGAGCGGTCAGAGCGGACTCGTAACGGGCCTGCAGCGTATCGAGGTGGTCCAGCTGCAGTGTGGCCAGGGTGTTCTCAGGCATGTTGGCGTTCCACTTGGTTCCAGAGGGTTAACAGGTCTTCGGAGCGCACGTCGCGCAGGCGGATCAACCGGATTTCCAGCGCCACATCCCAGCGCTCGTCGCCGGCCCGCACCAGACTGCCGAACTGCTCGCTTTTTTCAGTCATCCGCCGTGGCAGCCAGCCCATGCCAAAGCCCTGTTTCACCAGGGCCTTGATGCTCGCGGACTGGGTATTTTCGTTCAGCGGCAGCAGGTAGGCGGTGTCCGGCTGGCGCGACACATGGGCTTCGATCGCGGACTGCAGAAAACCGCGACTGTGGTAGGCAATCAGCGGCACCGGCTGGTCTTCGCTGCCCGGCAGACGGAACCGGGGCTGGCCCTGGTCGTCACCGACACTCACCGGCACCAGCGCTTCCTGGGCCAGCACCAGCCACTCGAACTTGTCCGCACTCAGGCGGTCGCCCCAGGGCAGATCCGGGTGCCAATAGCAGAGCACGAGATCGCACTCGCCGCTTTCCAGCGCCTCCAGAAACCGCTCACCGACCCAGTTGGTGGCCTTGAGGTTGAGCTGCAGGCGCTCGGCAATCCCCACCTCCCGGGCCCAGCCCTGATAGAAATGGGAGAAC
>JBPEXU010000290.1:0-14154 GCA_052031225.1 Marinobacter sp.
GTGCGGGCGTTGTCCGATCTGGCCCCCAAGTTTGCGGTGGCCTGTCTGGAAGAAGCGGAAGCGATCCGGGCCAATGGGGTAAACCAGCCGGTGGTGCTGTTGCAGGGGGTGCACCAGGCCCAGGACCTGTCGGTAGCGGCGGCGCAGGGCTTTGAGCCGGTTCTGCACGATGAGTCCCAGCTGGCCTGGCTGGAACAAACGGGGCTTTGTCCCGAGTTCTGGCTCAAGGTGAACAGCGGTATGAACCGGCTGGGGTTTCACCCACGGCGGCTGCACGCGGTTATGGACGGTATTGACCGGGCCAGCCTGCGGTCGCGGCTTCAGGGTTTTGTCACCCACTTTGCCTGTGCCGACGACCTCCAGAGTGAGATGACCGCCCGTCAAACCGATTGCTTTCGGGAAGCCACCGCCGACTGGCCCGAGCTGATGCGCAGCGTGGGCAACTCCGCCGCCCACTTTCATGAGGGCCAGGCCCTGTTTGACTGGAGCCGGCCCGGGATCATGCTCTATGGCGGCTCCCCGCTGATCGGGCGCACCGGTCCGGAGCTGGGGCTGGAGCCGGTGATGACGCTGGAGGCGCCGCTCATCACCACCCGGATCGTTCCTGCCGGCGAGTCGGTCGGCTACGGGGCAGGCTGGGTCGCGGAGCGCGACACGCTGATGGGCATGGTCGCCATCGGTTACGGCGACGGCTACCCCCGCCATGCCGGCACCGGAACCCCGGCAGCGGTGAACGGCCGCCGTATCCGGCTGATCGGTCGTGTGTCGATGGATATGCTGGCGGTGGATCTCAGCAACGCGCCCGAGGCCCGTCCGGGGGATCGGGTCGAGCTGTGGGGGCGCACGGTGGGGGTGGACGAAGTCGCGGCTTGCGCCGGGACCATTGCCTACGAGCTGATGACCGGGGTGACACCGCGAGTGCCCAGGGAGTACCAGTAGCCGCCCGCCGGTGTCAGGGTGTTTCCGGTTCGTGAATGATTTCCTCAATGAAATCGAGAATCGCCGCCAGGCTGCGGTCGTCGAGTTTTTTCAGAACCTTGTGAATGACCATCTTGCTTCCCTTGAGCATGCTGCCGATGCCCATCTTGGCCATGCTCATCATCATAGTGCTGGCCCTCAGTCGTCGCAGCGGTTCCAGAAAGAAGAAATCCAGGCCCTGCTCGGTCATGTCAATGATCAGAGCGTACAGGGTATCGATCGCCTCCTTGTCGGCCTTGCCCCGTTCCCGGAGCTCGCTGACGACGTAGAGTGCCCGGGTACGCAGTTCGTCCGGAATCGGGGCAACAATGTGGCTCTGTTGTTTCAGCATGAGGTGTCCTGTTGTTGTATGCTCTCGGAAAAATTTACAGCGATAGGGCGCTGACCGGTCGGGTTGGGTGCTATTCTAGATTGCTCGTTCAGTAAACCATTGGCCAGACGGTTTCGCAGGGGCCGTCACATCAGTGAAATTGGGAGGCATTGACCCCTCGTGCACATACTTGTTGTCCATGACTACGGTCCGCTTGGGAAGGTGTTGCTTGAGCGTCTGCGGGAAACCCATCTGCAGGTGAGCCCGTTGCTGGTGAGCGATCCGGCCAACGCCGATCTGGACGCATTGGATCACTGGATCCCCGAGGAAACGGACCTGATCGTGAACGCCCTCTGGCTGGTAGACCCCGAAGTGGCCGAGCAGGACCCGGAGGGCACCCACAAGGCGGCATTCTCCCTGCCGGTGGCCATGGCCGAATACGCCCGTGAACGAGGGATCGCGTTAGTCCAGCTGTCGTCCTGCTACGTGTTTGATGGCCGCAAGCAAAGCGGCTACATCACGTCCAATCCCGGTCAGCCGATGAACGAGCTGGGCAACTGGCAGTGGGAGTGCGAACAGGCGCTGCGCACCCTGTTACCGCGTCACATCATCCTTCGCACCGGCTGGGCCCTTGGCCGTTTTATTCGCAAGGTGCAGCAGGCAACGACCCTGGGCGAGACCTTGTCACTGCCCGGCCGATGCCGGGGGCAGCCGGTTGCGGTGCGGGATCTGGCCCGGGTGATCGTTGCGGTGCTGCTGCAACTCGATTGCGGCGCGGAAGTCTGGGGCACCTATCAGTACGCCGGCGCCGAAGAGATCACCCTTTACGAGCTGGGCCTGGATATTGCGGGGCTGCCGGGCATACCAGAGGGTATCCGGGTGGTGGATGAAGTGCCACCGTGGGGCCATCTGGAGCCGGTCAACACCACCATGATCTGCACCAAAATACGCAATACCTTTGGCATTAAACAGCTGCCCTGGCGTTCCTGGCTGATGGAGGAGCTGGAAATGCTGCGGGACGAATACGGCAGTGAGGTCGAGGCACCGGTCGGCTGAGGCCGACCGGTGATTGGCTTAGCGGCAACCCTGGCGGGAAAATTCCTTGGTCACCATCTGCAAGGCGTCGACGTCGAGCAGCTCGACTTCACGGCCCCGGGCACGGATCAGGCCCTGATTCTGGAACCGGGTAAAGACGCGGCTGACGGTTTCCACGGCCAGCCCGAGGAAGTTGGCGATATCGTTCCGGGCCATCGGCAGGCTGAAGTTGGTTGGTGACATCCGGCGCCGCTGGAACCGGCTGGACAGCGACAGCAGCAGTGCCGCGATGCGCTCTTCCGCGGTGTTCTTGCTGAGCAGCATGGCCAGTTGGTGGCTGTTCTGGATTTCCTGGCTCAACAGCTGATACATGTGATGTTGCAGTTCCGGCAGTTTGCCGGTCAGCTCTTCCAGTTTGTCGATCGGAAACTCGCACACGCTGGTACGTTCCAGCGCCTTGGCGGTGCAGGCGTACGTTTCGCCGCCAATGCTGTCCAGCCCCACCAGTTCGCCCGGCATGAAAAAGCCGGTGACCTGTTCCTCGCCGCTCTCGGTAATGATGGAGGTTTTTACCGAGCCACTCTTGACCGCAAAGCACGACCGGAACGGCGTGCTCTGATCGAAGATATGCTCGCCCCGGTTGAAAATCCGGCCCTGCTGGACGATGTCTTCAAGCCGTTCGAGTTCGTTTTCCTCGATCGCCAGCGGCAGACACAGGTTGCTCAGACTGCACTGGTTGCAGGATGCTTTCAGGGGAGAGGCCTTGCGGAGGGGAATTGCGTGCGCCATAGCGGGTGAGCCGTCCAAATTGATCCATATCAAAGCCGTACCATAATATGGATATAGCTTTTTTGCCAATGATCTATCGCATGGCGTCCAGCATTCCCTGCCGGACGCTATGGTGGATTACAGTCGCTCGAAGACCAGTGAGGCGTTGGTACCGCCGAAACCAAAGCTGTTGGACATGACGCAGTCGAGCCGTTGCTCGCGGGCTTGCGGCCCGACGATCGGCAGATCCTGCACTTTGTCGTCGGGCTGTTGCAGGTTGGCGGTGCCGGCGATGAAGCCATGCTGCAGCATCAGCAGGGAATAAATCGCCTCGTGTACGCCGGCCGCGCCCAGGGAATGGCCCGACAGGGATTTGGTTGAGGAAATGGCGGGTACCTCGGTGCCAAAGGTGGTCCGGACTGCGCCCATCTCTGCGACATCGCCGACCGGTGTGCTGGTACCGTGGGCGTTGATGTACTGGATCTTGCCGCGGATAGTTGCCATCGCCTGCTGCATGCACCGCTGGGCCCCCTCGCCGGAGGGCGCAACCATGTCGTAGCCGTCCGAGGTGGCACCGTAGCCGGTCAGTTCGGCGATGATGTTGGCACCGCGCCGGCGGGCGTGTTCGTATTCCTCCAGTACCAGCATGCCGCCGCCGCCGGCAATCACGAAACCGTCCCGATCTTTGTCAAACGGTCGTGACGCTGCCTCGGGGCTGTCATTGTACTTGGTGGACAGCGCGCCCATGGCATCGAACATCATGGTCAGGCTCCAGTCCTCTTCCTCGCCGCCACCGGCGAAGACAATGTCCTGCTTGCCCGCCTGAATCTGTTCCATGGCATGGCCAATGCAGTGAGCGCTGGTGGCGCAGGCCGACGACATCGAGTAGTTCACGCCCCGAATCTTGAACGCTGTGGCCAGACACGCCGATACGGTGCTGGTCATGATCCGGGGGACCATGTAGGGCCCGATGCGCTTGACGCCCCGTGCGCGCATGATGTCGGTGGCTTCAACCTGACTTGAGCAGGAAGCGCCGCCGGAACCGGCGATCAGCCCGGTGCGATCGTTGGAAATGTCGGATTCGGTCAGGCCGGCCTGGGCGATGGCCTGCTCCATCGCCAGATAGGCGTACATCGCGGCGGGGCCCATAAACCGGCGCACCTTGCGGTCGATAACGCTGGTGTCCACCGCCAGCGCTCCGGAGATCTGGCTACGAAAGCCATGTTCTTTGTAGTGTTCGTTGAAGCGGATGCCGGATCGGCCGTTTTGCAGGCTGTCCAGAACCTCGTTCAGGGAATTGCCCAGGCAGGACACAATGCCCATGCCCGTGACGACGACGCGTCTCATGTCATCCTCCTTCTGCCGGCCGGCTGACGGCTCGACGGTGATTGGTGGTGTTGTCTGCCAGTGTACGGCCTTTGCCTGCGCGCCGGTATTTGACCTTGGTAAAGCCCCTGGCGTAGCAGATACGTACAAGGCGACGCCGTTGCGGCTTGCTAGAATGGCGGTCATTACGACAACAACAAGGAGAAGACCCTATGCGGACACTGGCGCAGTTTCTGAGCGACTACGGCGACAGCCACCAGAACCCCTTCAACCAATGGGTGCACATCGTCTGTGTGCCGGCGATTCTGGTGTCGACTCTCGGGCTGTTCTGGCTCATTCCCATCGGTGAGTGGCTCGGGTTCAGCGGCGCAGCGGCGGAATGGGTGAACGGGGCGACCCTCCTGGCGGCCCTGTCTGCCATTGTTTATGCCCGTTTGTCACTGGGGGTTCTGGTGCTCATGGCCGGCTGGTTCGCCGTTTCGGCCTGGATCATCCAGAGCGTTCTGGCGGCCGGTTGGTCGTTATTCTGGACCAGTCTGGCGGTCTGGGTGGGGGCCTGGATCGTCCAGGTCTACGGCCACAAGGTCGAGGGCAAGAAGCCGTCGTTTGTCGAGGATCTGGTGTTCCTGCTGATCGGGCCGATTTTCGTCAGCATCGAGTTTGCCGCTAAGCTCGGCTTGTCGGTGCCTTATGCTCAGGGCAGCCAGCACAAGGAATCGGCACAGGGCCACTGACCCCGCCGGTAATACAGCTGTCGGCGGCCCGTGGCTGCGGTATGCTTGGGTATCGTGTCTCCTGTGGAACGGATCGCCAAGCACTATGCACATCGTACCCAACGGAACTCTGTTCCTCTGGCCGGATCACTGGCAGGTGGTTGGTCGGCTGTCGGCCAATCGCCCCCACCGGCACATCAGTACCTCCTGGCTGGTGGGACTGGATCGGCCGTTTCGCCTGCAGGTGGAGGGCCGCTGGCGGGAAACCCGAGCGGCGGTTGTGGCTCCGGATGTGGTTCAGGCTCTGGACCCGTGCGGCGCGCGGATGTGGTGCGCCCAGCTCGATCCGGACTGTCGGCTCGGGCGGCAGCTCAGAACCTGGCTCGACGGTCACCCTTCGGCCGATTTGCCGATCCCCGAAGAGACGATGTCCCGACTGAGCCTGACCGGTTGCGAGCGCGTTGGGCAAGCGCTGGCAGACACCATCGCCGCGCTGCGGCAGCCACCGGCACCGTTGGATACCCGGATTCGCACGGTCTGCGAACTGCTTCGCAACGAGCTACCGGAGAAAGTCGATGTCGCCGCACTGGCCGCCCGGGTCGAGGTTTCGGCCTCTCGCCTTAGCCACCTGTTCCGGGAGCAGGTGGGGGTACCGCTGCGGCGCTATCTGCTGCACCTGAAAATCAACCGGGTGCTGGCCCGCTGGGAACCGGGCAAGTCGATGTCGGCGCTGGCGTCGGAGGCCGGGTTCTACGATCAGCCTCATCTGGTCCGAACCGCCCGCAACATGTTCGACGCCCTGCCGTCGGAGTATGTGACCTCGGGTCAGTTCAGCGTTTGCCGCTGCGGCCTTTCCTGACCCCTTTGGCTTCTGCCCTGGCGGCTTTTTCGGCGGCCTTGCGAGCCTCTTCCTCGGCCGCCGCCCGGGCTTCCTGTTCCACCATTTCGGGGGTTTCCAGGGAAATCCGGCCCAGGGTGCCGGCGCGGAATTCGTTCAGCAACACTTCCGACACCTTGTGCAGATCCGGAATACCGCCGCGGGCAAAAAACCGTCGCTTTTCGGCGATGGCATCCATCAGGCCGATCCCGTCGCGGGGCAGTGTCTCCAGCCCGTAGCGGGACTGAACCAGCTCCGGGTAGGCCGCCAGCAGATAATCCGCTTCGAACAGCGCAACGTCCTCAAAATCCAGTACCGCACTGCGAATCGCGCCGGTGATGGCCAGCCGGTAGCCGCAGGCCTCCGGCGACAGTTTCGGCCACAGGAAACCGGGGGTGTCGTACAGCAGGATGTTGTCGGGCAGTTTGATCGCCTGTTGTGCCCGGGTGACCGCGGGTTCGTTGCCGGTCTTGGCCACGGGCCGGCCGGCGAGGGTGTTGATGATGGTCGACTTGCCGACGTTGGGAATGCCCAGAATCATCACCCGGAGCGCGCTTTTCTGGCGGTCATGGCCGGGCGTCATGTCAGCGGCCAACTTCAGGATGTCGAGCGCTTCACTGCGCTGATTGTGGGTCAGCGTGATGGTGCGTACGCCGCGTTCCTTCTCCAGCCAGGCCTGCCAGCGTTCGGTGATGTCGGGGTCGGCCAGGTCGCGCTTGTTGAGCACCTTGATCAGTGGTGTGTCACCGCGCAGGGAAGGTACCAGCGGATTTTCGCTGGAGAACGGAATGCGCGCATCCAGAACCTCGATGATGAGGTCCATTTGGGGCATGACTTTCTTGATCTCCTTTCGGGCCTTGTGCATGTGCCCGGGAAACCAGTTGATGGCCATTGTGCTAACTCCCGCAGTGTTTGATCGGCGCCATTATGAAGGGGAATGGAGAAAGTTTCACATTTGGTTGAGAACGCGGTTGGCGCGGGTTCCCGGCGTGCAGGGTGTGACACAGTTAGGAAAAGGGGCGTCGCTGGGATGCAATGCGGGGCCGGTCTGTTTTAGGGTGTGTTGACGAACATGAAATACATCCACGGGGCGGGTGATGGCCCCACAAAGGGAGACGTTTATGAAACTTGGAAAACGCCTGGCCGCTGCGCTGGTCGCTCTGACGCTTTCGACCTCGGCCTTGGCCCAACAGGCCGGTGCCGGGCAGCCGGATCAGGTGGACCAGCTGGCCCAGATGGTGGGGCTGTCGGACGACCAACAGCAGGAGATCCGCAGCATTCTGGACGATCTGCAAGGCAAAATCGGAGCGCTTCGCCAGCAGGCCCAGAAAGCCCAGCAGGACATTCAGGCCGAGATCAAACCGGAATACGACGAAGCGGCGATTCGCGAACGAGCCGAGGCGCTGGGCGATCTGACCGGGGAAATTGCGGCGCTGTCCGCGCTCATGCAGGCCCGGGTGGACAGTGTCTTCACCCAGGAGCAGCGTGATGAGTTGGACCGGCGCATGCGCGAGATGCAGCAGCAAATGCGCCAGCGGATGGGGCAGGGCCAGTAACCGCCTGACGCTTGGCCGAGACCGAAACCACATCCGCGGATGTGGTTTTTTTATGCGCTCGCCGGCCCGAACGGTTTGATCAGTACGATCAGCCGGGGCAGCAGGGTGAGCGCCCCAAGCAGCGCCATCATCATCGCGAAGCTGGTGAACAGGCCGAAGTAGATGGTCGGGATGAAGTTCGACAGCACCAGAATGGAAAAGCCGGCGGTGATGGTCAGCGAGGTGTAGAACATGGCCTGGCCAATGCTGCGGTGGCAGCGGTGCATGGTGGCCATATAGTCACCGTCTTTAAGGAACTCGGTCCTGAAGCGGTGAATGTAGTGAATGGTGTCATCCACTGCGATGCCGACGGTGATCGCCGCCACGGTAATCGTCATCATGTCCAGCGGGATGCCCAGCCAGCCCATCAGCCCCAGCACCGAGCCGGCGGCAATGAGGTTCGGGGCGATGCCGATCAGAGACAGCTTCCAGGACCGGAACAGCAGCAGAAACATCACCATGATGGCGCCGAAGACCACGCCGATGGTTTTGATCTGAGAATCGAACAGGCTTTGCAACATGTTGTTGTACATGACGGTCATGCCGGTGAGCTGAATCCGCTCCGGGGCGTAGCCCAGCGCGTCGACCAGATGTCTGTGGATGCGGTCAAGCAACTCCTGGCGTCGCAGCTCCGGCTGGGTTTCCAGAATGCGAACGCTGAACCGGGCCTGGTCGTGCTCCTCGGAAATGTATGGGGTCAGCAGGATATCGGTCAGATCGTCCGGTACCGCCGCCGGCACAAAGGCCAGCTCCAGCGCGTCCAGGGGTTCGCCCTGATTGATCTGGGCGAGCAGGTCCAGGGTGGTCTTGATCGACAGCACCTTGCCGGTTTCCGGAAGCCCATCCAGATAGTCATGGATGGCGGTCAGGTCGGCCATTTTCTGGTAGGTGTACCAGGTGTCCCGGTACTCCTGCGCTTCGCCACAGTCCTCCACGAACGGGTCACAGCTGCTGGCAAAGGGGTCGTCGACCGCCATGCCCTCGGGCGGTGGCTCATCGGTAATCACCACATCCAACGGCGTGGTACCGCCCAGGCGGTCGTCGATGGTGATCATGCCCTGGTGGATTTCGGTGGAGGATTTGAAGTAGTCGATAAAGCTGTTTTCCACCGTCAGCCGGTTCACCCCAAGGACACAAAGCACGGCAATGATGGCCGAGGTGGCCAGCACGCCGTTGCCATAGCGCTCGGTCAGTCGGGCGAACCCGTCGGTAAACGGGACCCGGTCGGAGGCAACCCGGGCGTCCAGGGGCGGTGGTAGCAGAGCCAGCAACGCCGGGAACACCAGAAAGGTAATCAGGAACGCGACGGTCAGCCCCAGTGTCATCATCCAGCCGAAGTCGATGACCGGACGGATACCACTGAACGTCAGTGAGCCAAAGGCGACGATCGTGGTGATGGCCATGTAGAAACAGGGTTTGACCATGGCCCGGATCGTTTGCCGCAAGACCTTGCCAGGGGGCGCGTCAGGGTCGTCGTGCTGAAACTCCCGGTAGCGGACGATCAGGTGAATGGTCAGCGACAGGGTCATGATCAGCAGCAGTGAAATGAAATTGGACGAGATCACCGTTACCGGCCACTGCACCCAGCCCAGGAAACCGATCATCAGCCACACGGTGAAGCCGCAGCACAGCAGCGGCACCAGTACCCAGCGCCATTGCCGGAATATCAGGGCCAGGGTCAGGAGCAGAAACGCCAGCACCCCGAGTCCGAAGGTCGAGAGGTCGTTCTTGATGAAGCGAATCATGTCCGCGACGATCATCGGGACGCCGCCCAGGTGGATGGTGGCGCCGTCCCGGTAGCGATCCAGAATGCTGCGAACCTGGGCGATGGTCGCGTCCCGCTGTGCGCCCAATTGTTCGGTATAGCGGATGAACTCGTCGCTGACCGTGGCCAGTTGCTGGTGTTCTTCATCGCTGGCGGTTCCGGCCCGAACCTTGTCCCGCAGCTCATCGCGCCGGTTCAGCAGTTCGAAATAGCGCTCAGGCGTCGGCAGGTTGACCTGGATCGCGGTGGTCTGGCCGTCCTCGCTGATCAGCAGGTTTGGGTACAACGGGTTGTCCAGCAGTGCCTGGCGGGCCGTTGCGGGGGCAACCGGGTCGTGGTCGAGGGTCTTGATTTCGGACTCGGCGGTATCGAGGGTCAGTTCGGGGCTGTGGAGCAGCGGAACGTTCAGGATGCTGTTGGTGGACGCGACGGCGTCGAGCTGGGCCAGCTCGTCCCGCAGCGCCGCAAGACGCGCCAGCCCGTCTTCGGTGAACAGCTCGTCGTGCGGCGTGTAGGTCACCACCAGAAAATCGTCGGAGGTGGTAAACCGCCGGTTCACCTGTCGGTACTCTTCCAGCGAACGATCGTTTTCGAGCACCAGCGATTCGGCGGAGGCATCGAGGCGGAACTGGCTGAACTTCAGGGCCGTCAGCACCAGCAGTACGGCGAGCAGTGCCAGCACCGGTACCGGGCGGGAGAGAACGAAGCGATCGTAAACGGAATCAAGGCGTTTCATGAAACACGACTCTGCAACCAAACGAGTGCAGAGTGTGCCACAAAGCTCAGCCGACCGTGACCCTGGATGACGCCTGTTCGAGGGAGTCGATCAGCCCTTTCAGGCGTTTGCTCATCTCAACGCTTTCCGCCAATTCGTTCACCATGTTCTGAGTGGTTTCCCGAATACCCTGCACGTTGGCGAGCACATCGTCGGTGTTGGCGGTCTGTTCAGCGGACAGGTCGGCGATCTCCTGGTTGGTGCGGTCGATCCGGCTGACCATGTCGTTGATGGCGCTGAGGGCTTCGCGACCCTGCTCGGATTCGTCCACGCACCGGCTGGCGTCCTCGGAGCTGCCGGTCATCTGCTGGACTGCGGTATCGATGGCGGCCAGCAGGCGGTCAATGGTGCCCTGAATCTGGTCGGTGGAATCCTGCACCCGTTGGGCCAGGTTCCGGACTTCCTCGGCCACCACCGCGAAACCGCGCCCCTGCTCGCCGGCCCGCGCCGCCTCAATCGCGGCATTCAGGGCCAGCAGGTTGGTTTGCTCGGCGATACCCTTGATTTCGGCAATGGCCTGGCTGATGTCGTGGCTGTTTTCCGCCAGCGCCTCGACACTGCCGGCGGACGCCCGGACCACCTCGGCCAGTTTGCGGATGCTGTCGGCGCTGCGGGCGACCCGTTCGACGCCATCAACGGCGGTATCGCGCGCCTCGTGCGAGAGGGTTTTGGCGATGTCCGCCTGCTCGGCAATGCCGACAAAGCTCTGCAGCATGGTTTCAATGACTTCGGCGGAGCGGTCTGCGCCGGCCTGCTGGCGGGCCAGGTCGTCCCGGCGGGCTTCGGCCGCTTCGGTGAGTACTTTGACTTCCCGGTGCAGGCGTTCAATCGCTTCTTTCATGCCCCGAACCACGGCCATGGTGCGGTCCTGCATGGCGTTGAACGCGTCTGCCATTTCCCCGATTTCATCGGTGGAATTCACGTCCGCGCGTTGGCTCAGGTTGCCGCTTTTTTGCACCGACACCATGGTGTCCTTGAGGCAATTGACGTGGCTTTCAATGAACGAAATCAGCAGTTGGGAGCCGGCCATTTCCAGCACCATCAGCACAGCCACCACCAGGGCGAAGCCCGGTGCGGTGTCGGCAAAGACCTGATCGAACGAGGCCCCGGTCTGTTCGGCAATCGTCTGCATGGCGTAGAGCACCAGCAGGCACAGTACCGCGAAAACAACAATGTTCAGTAACCAGAACTTGTACTTCAGTCGGATATTTCGCAGTGCTGTCAGCATAGAGGTCTCAGTCGATGGCTTTCACCGGAATTTGCATGGCCTGGGACGGTTTGGGCACGTCCGGCACCGCCAGGCCAAGGTTGTTTTTGTCAAACACCCGGTCCGCCCGGTAGCTGGATCGAACCATAGGGCCGGATGGCACTACCATAAACCCTTTCTCAAGCCCGATTTCCCGGTACCGGTTGAATTCTTCCGGCGTCACGTAGCGCTCCACCGGCAGATGGTTGGGGGTGGGGCGCAGGTATTGCCCGATGGTCAGGATGTCGACGCCGATGGCTCTGAGGTCATCCATGGTCTCGAAGATTTCCTCGTCGGTCTCTCCCAGCCCAACCATCAGGCTGGTCTTGGTGAGCACATCCGGGCGGTGTCGCTTGGCGTGGGCCAGTACGCTCAGAGTTTTCTCGTACCCGGCTCTGGGGTCCCGAACCCGGTGGGTCAGACGCCGGACGGTTTCGACGTTTTGGGCAAACACGTCCAGGCCGGAATCTACCACTTTTTCGACGTTGCTCATGACTCCATCGAAATCGGGCGTCAGCGCTTCAACCGCGACCTCAGGGGTACGGCGTTTGATCGCCGCCACACAAGCAGCGTAGTGGGCCGCGCCGCCATCTGGCAAGTCGTCCCGGTCAACGGACGTCAGAACAATGTAGCGCAGGCCCATCAGTTCGACCGATTTTGCGGTGTTTTCCGGCTCTTCCGGGTCCAACCAGCCCTTCGGATTGCCGGTGTCCACGGCGCAGAACTTGCAGGCCCGGGTACAGACAGAGCCCATCACCATGAGGGTCGCGGTGCCGTTGGTCCAGCACTCGCCAATGTTGGGGCAGTGGGACTCCTGGCATACCGTGCTCAGGCGGTGGTCTGTCACGTTGCGTTTGACCGCCTCATAGCGCTCGCCGCCGGGCATGCGGGCCCGCAGCCATCGGGGTTTCGGGCCAACCGGGGCGACCTCTGCGTTGGCGCTGCGCTTGACGCCATCCTTGATGGCAGAGAAACCCTGCGCGCTGCGGAATTTGGTGCCACTGGTGATGCGGGGTTTTGCGCTGTCGCTCATTGACCGGAGACTCTCATCTGGACCCTGTGAAGAACTCTTAAGATTAATCTCCGGGTAGCGCAGATACAAGGCGGGTACGGGCAATCACGGGGGTTCCGGGCACGACTTTGGTCGTACCCGGTTGAGGTCTATCAAGCCTGGGATTTTTCCAGCGCCTGACGAATGTCGGCGATGATGTCGTCGGCGTTTTCGATGCCGATCGACAGCCGCACCAGATCTTCACTGACCCCGGCGCTCTTCAGCTCGTCTGGGTTCAGCTGGCGGTGGGTGGTGGTCGCCGGGTGGCAGGCCAGGGACTTGGCGTCGCCGATGTTGACCAGCCGGTAGATCAGCTCCAGCGCGTCGATAAACTTGGCACCGGCTTCGCGGCCGCCCTTGATCCCAAAGCTCAGGATGCCGGAGGCCTTGCCGCCGCAGATCTTGTCACAGGTGGCTTTGTACGGGCTGTCCGGCAGGGCGGCGTAATTGACCCACTCGACGGCTGGATGGGCCTGCAGGAACTGGGCGACTTTCTCGGCGTTCTCGCAGTGGCGCTCCATCCGAAGCGCCAGGGTTTCCAGCCCCTGCATGATCAGGAAAGCGTTGAACGGAGACAGCGCAGAGCCGGTGTTGCGCAGCGGGACCACCCGGCAGCGGCCGATGAATGCGGCCGCGCCCAGGGCTTCGGTGTACACCACGCCGTGGTAGGACGGGTCCGGTTCGTTCAGCATCGGGAACTTGTCGGCGCTGGCTTGCCAGTCGAACTTGCCGGAATCGACGACGATGCCGGCCACCGTGGTGCCGTGGCCGCCAATGTACTTGGTCAGCGAGTGGATGACGATGTCGGCACCGTGCTCGAACGGCCGGCACAGGAAGGGTGTTGCCACCGTGTTGTCGACGATCAGAGGAATGCCGTGCTTGTGCGCGATGTCGGCCCAGCGCTGCAGATCGACCACGTTACCCGCCGGGTTGCCGATGGATTCGCAGAACAGCGCGCGGGTCTGGTCGTCAATGGCCTGCTCAACGGCGTCGAAGTCGTCGTGGGGGACCATCCGGCACTCTATGCCCTGATTCGGCAGCGAGTGGGCGAACAGGTTGTAGGTGCCGCCATAGAGCTGGCTGGTACTGACGATGTTGTTGCCAACCCGGCAGATGGTCTGGATGGCGTAGGTGATGGCGGCCATGCCGGAAGCCACGGCCAGGGCACCGATGCCGCCTTCCAGCGCGGCCATGCGTTCCTCAAGCACCGCGTTGGTCGGATTCATGATGCGGGTGTAGATGTTGCCCTGAACTTTCAGGTCGAACAGGTCGGCCCCGTGTTGGGTATCGTCGAAGGTGTACGACGTGGTTTGATAGATCGGCGTGGTGGCGGCTTTGGTGGTGGGGTCGCTCTTAAAGCCTGCGTGCAGGGCGAGGGTTTCCGGTTTCATCACAACCTTCCTTTTTTGATGGATGATGGCATTGTTGTTGGCTTCGACCGGTGAGTATGCCACAGGCGCGTGGCTTCACGAACGTTCCGGCGGCTGCGGGCTGGTCAGGAAATCGATCAGGATGGAGACGGTGACGTAGACCAGGGTGGTGCAGAAGGCGACGCCCATGGATTCGGTCAGAGACGCGGTCAGGATGACTTCCGCGGCGATCAACAGGGCCACCAGCAGGGGCAGCTCAAAGCCGACGTAATCGATCAGTTCCGACAGCCAGCCATCGGCGGCTTTGATGGCCGGCCCGTACAGCCGTTCCCAGAACAGGTCGTA
>JBPEXU010000291.1:0-1716 GCA_052031225.1 Marinobacter sp.
GTGGTTGAGTTCTACAAGGCGGGCCCCGCCGGCATTCCGACACAGACGGCGTTCAGCCAGAGCACGCGCTGGCCGACGCTGGACGGCGACCGGCAGAACGGCTGCATCCGCTCAGTGGAACACGCCTATTCGTCCGAGGGCGGGCTGGCCGTGCTGTACGGCAACATCGCCGAGGACGGCTGCGTGGTAAAAACCGCCGGCGTTGACGAGAGCATTTTCGTCTTTGAAGGCAAGGCCCGGGTCTACGAAAGCCAGGATGCGGCGGTTGCCGGTATTCTCGGCGACGAAGTGAAGGCTGGGGATGTCGTGATCATCCGCTACGAAGGACCGCGGGGCGGGCCTGGCATGCAGGAGATGCTGTATCCGACCAGCTACCTGAAGTCCAAGGGGCTGGGCAAGGAATGCGCGCTGCTGACCGACGGCCGGTTCTCCGGCGGCACGTCCGGCCTGTCGATTGGCCACGCATCGCCGGAGGCCGCTGCCGGTGGCGCGATCGGGCTGATCGAGGACGGCGATACCATCCTGATCGATATCCCGAACCGCTCGATCAACGTCCAGCTCAGCAAGGAGGAGTTGGCGCGTCGTCGGAACGAGCGGGACGCCAAGGGCTGGAAACCGGAACTCGCCCGGGATCGAAAGGTATCCGCGGCACTGAAGGCCTACGCCCTGCTCGCCACCAGCGCGGACAAGGGCGCGGTGCGCGACCTGTCGAAACTGGACTGATCGACCCGCGACTGAAAAAAAGCCCGTCAGGCGAACCTGGCGGGCTTTTTCGTTGTCGGTGCAACGGTCGTTACCAGAGCGACCAACCTCCGTCTTCGTCTTCCTCAACCGCTCCCTTGGCCTTGGCTGGCGCCTGCTCGGCCTCCGTGGCCGGCTTCGCCGTGTCGGCTGCCGGCGCAGCGGGGGTGCTGGCGGCGCTACCTGAATTCGCCGCCACCTGCACCGGGATCATACCCAGCGCTTTCTTGGTTTCTTCATTCAAGATCCCGGTCGCCTGCAGGCCGTTATCTTTCTGGAACTGGGTCAACGCGGCCCGGGTGCCGTCGTCCATCTGCGGGCTGACGTTGGTGATGTCGTAGCCGGCACCGTACAGCGCATGTTTCAGAGCCACGGTTTCATCGGCCTGCGCCACCGGGGCCAGGCCCAGCATCACTACCACCGACGCGGCCGCAACCAGGCGGCTCAGAGGGGTTGTCTCGGTTTTTCTCATGGTACTCACGGATAACACTCCTGATGCCTCTCTGACATCGTTCTTTTTTTGTTTTGTGGTGCCTATCTCCACAGGCTGGGGCAAACAATGAAAAGCGTATCACACTTTGTCGCTGTCGGAAGCGTCGGCGCCAGAGGCCGGGGGCGGCGGCTGGCTTCCCGGTGTCGAGTGCTGCCCGAACTCGCGGATAAAAATGCCCCAGAAGGCCATAAACAGCGCCGCCACTAGCGGCCCCATGACAAAGCCGTTGATGCCGAACATGGCAATGCCGCCGAGCGTGGACAGCAGCACGATGTAATCCGGCAGCTTGGTGTCCCGGCCGACCAGAATGGGCCGCAGCAGATTGTCCGCCAGCCCGATCACCACGGCGCCAAACGCCGTTAACACGGCTGCCGACACCAGCTCACCAATGGCCGCCAGATAAATCGCCGCAGGCGCCCAGACCAGCGCCGCCCCCACCGCCGGCAGTAACGACATCACCGCCATAACGACGCCCCACAGCA
>JBPEXU010000292.1:0-1750 GCA_052031225.1 Marinobacter sp.
CGGCTGCAACGACGATTCGCTGCCGTCGGTGGTGGTGCCGGACGGCTATGTGTCCGACGGCACCGAGCCGGATCGACCGGCCATTGTCGCCGACACCCTCTACAACCGGGAGGCGGTCATCCCGCCCCAGTGCTACACCAAGACCGAGGGCGTCAATAATCCCTGTTACACCTGCCACCAGAGCTACCCGGACCGGACCCGGCCGAACAGCATGGCGGACGGGTTTTTGCAGGGGGATTACGACTTTTCCGAGCTGGGGGTGCACAACCACTGGCTGAACCTGTTTGTCGACCGCCGCGATGACATCGCCAAGATCAGCGACGACGACATCGAAGACTATGTTGACACCGACAATTACCGTGACTTTATCGAGCGGCTGCGGGCCGATGACGACTGGACCGGCCCGATACCGGCCATCGACGACCTGGCCGACGGCGCGGCCGCGTTCGATGAACATGGACTGGCACGGGACGGCAGCGGCTGGGTGGCGTTCAACTACAAGCCGCTGCCCAGTACCTTCTGGCCCACCAACGGCTCCACCGACGACGTCATCATCCGGTTGCCCGAGCCGTTCCGGACCGCCGCCTGTGGCGACGATGCCGGTGAGTTCTCCCGCGATGTCTACTTCGCCAATCTGAGCCTGCTGGAACTGGCGATGAAAGAGCTGCCGGAGATCGCCACGCCGCCGATTGACGAAAACCGTGTCTGCGCCGATCTGAACAACGATGGCATGCTGACCGAAGTCACCCGGATCAGTGCCCGCAGCCGTTATGTCGGAGCCGCCGCCGATCAGAGCGTGGTGCGCATGGCTTATCCCGAAGGCACCCAGTTTCTGCACACCGTGCGCTACCTCGGGTTTGACGGCGACACCCTGGTGCCATCCAGACGCATGAAGGAAGTGCGCTACATGAAAAAGGTCCGGCACTATTCCGCCGAGGAACTGGCCTCGCTTTATGGCAATGAGCGTCAGGAGAAAATCGACGGCAACCTGCCGGTCTACGCCGATCATGGTGACAAGGGGCTGAACAACGGCATGGGCTGGGAGGTCCTGGGCTTTATCGAAGACGCCGAGGGCGAGCTGCGCAAGCAGACCTATCAGGAGCAGCTGTTCTGCATGGGCTGTCATGGCACCATCGGCACCACCATCGACCAGACGTTCGCGTTCCCGCGCAAGGTCACCGGCGCCGACGGCTGGGGCTACATCGATCTGCGTGGCATGGCCGATGCGCCCAACCGGGGCGAGCGCAAAGGTGAGATTCTGACCTATCTGGAGCGCGTGGGCGGTGGCAACGAGTTCCGCGAAAACCCGGAGATGCGGGCGCGCTGGTTCAACGAAGACGGCACCGTGGACGCCGCGTCGGTGGCCGCCGCCGATGTCTACACCCTGATCGTGCCCAGCCGTGAGCGGGCTCTGGCACTGAACAAAGCCTACAAGGTCATCGTGGAGGAGCAGAGCTACGCCTACGGCCGGGATGCGACGGTGGTGCCGGCCAGGAATGTATTCCGCGATGTCGACCCGGATACCGCGCCACCGTTGGAGGCAACACGCCGCGTCGAGCACTGGGACATACGTCTGGATTGGTAAACCGGTCCGGACCCGCCAGGGCCGCAGCCAGACTCAACCCGGTAACCCCGGATCGAGTCTGGCTGCGGTTTTTTGTTTCAGATTTTGGCAAACTGACCGATAACCCCTGTAGGTGAACTAAAGTGACAATAATTGATACGGATTAGTTCGCGATCTTGGGCAATG
>JBPEXU010000293.1:0-2866 GCA_052031225.1 Marinobacter sp.
CAAGGCACATCATGCGGCCTCGTTGCTTCCCAGACCCGAAATGGCCTGAATGAGGTTGTCTTCGGTCACTTCATCCGAGGTGAAGGTCCGCATGATCCGGCCCGAATACATCGCAATGATCCGGTCGGACACATGGAGAACTTCGGGCATCTCCGACGAGATGACGATCACCGCGTATCCCTGCGCCGCGAGCTTGCGCAACAGCTTGTGAATCTCGGATTTCGAGCCGACGTCGATGCCACGCGTGGGTTCGTCGACGATCAGGACATTGGGATGCATCGACAGCCATTTGCCGATCACGATCTTCTGCTGGTTGCCGCCTGACAGGTTGCCCGCCTTTTGCTTCCAGCCGGGCGTGCGGATGTCCAACTGGTCGCGGTACTGGTCGAATATGGCGACTTCTGCGCCCTCGGCCACGAATGGCCCCGCCTTGAGATCGTCGACCTGCGGCAGGGTCATGTTGTCCCGGCAGTTCATTTCCAGCACAAGCCCCTGCCCCTTTCGGTCTTCGGGCACCAGCGAGATACCCTTTGCAATCGCATCTGCCGGTGAATGGATGCGCACCTCTTCCCCGTCCAGCAGGATCTGCCCGGCCGACGGATCGCGCAGGCCGAAAAGTGTTTCGGCAATCTCGGTGCGGCCGGCGCCGACCAGACCGTAAAAGCCCAACACCTCGCCGCGGCGCAGTTCGAAACTGACATCATGGTAAAGCTTGCCGCAACTCAACCCGCGGACCTCCAGGGCCACATCGCCCAATTCGTGGTGAGATGCGTTGCGGGTCAGATCGAGCTTGCGACCGATCATCAGTTGCGTGACGGCTTCCTCGTCCGTCTCGGCGGTGTTGACCGTTCCCTGGTACTGCCCGTCACGCAGCACGGTGATCCGATCGGTGATCTTGAAGATCTCTTCCATCCGGTGCGAGATGTAGATGATCCCGACGCCCTCATTCTTCAGATCCGAGATCACGTCGAACAGCACCACCTTCTCCGCATCGGTAAGTGAGGCCGTCGGCTCATCGAAGATGACGGCCTTGGCGTTCACCGTCAAAGCACGGGCGATTTCCACCATTTGCTGGTTGGCAATCGAAAGATCCCCGACACGGGTCTTGGCGTCGAAGCCGACATTCAACTTTTCGAGGATCGCATTGGTCTGCTCGGACAGCTTGGCCCAGTCGACGCGTCCCAGGGATTTGCGCGGCAGTTCGCCAAGATAGATGTTTTCGGCGACCGACAATTCCTCGGCCAGGCTAAGCTCCTGGTGGATAAAGACGATGCCCTTGGACTTGGCGTCCAGCGGGCCGGACATGACGGCCTTTTCCTCACCCATGAGGATGTTGCCGCTGTCGGGTTGGTAGATCCCCCCGAGCACCTTCATCAAGGTCGATTTGCCAGCGCCGTTTTCCCCCATCAGCGCGTGGACCTCTCCGGGCAAGACCGAGAAAGATACTCCGTCCAATGCCCGCACACCGGGGAATGTCTTGACGATGTTTTCAAGTCGAAGAACCGGATGGGTCATATCTTGAGCTCCTCTTTGCCTTTGACGTTGAGCTGCTTGTCGAGGAACAGCACCGCGATCAGGATCAAGCCGATCACCAGGTTCACCGTCGACGTGTCGGCCCCGATATGCCCAAGCCCCTTGCGCAAGAGCTGGATCGCGACAACGCCGCCGAATGTGCCGATGACATTGCCCGCGCCCCCGGTGATCTTGGTGCCGCCAAGCACCACTGCGGTGATCACCCACAATTCGTAAAGCTGTCCGTCGTTGGGGTTCACCGATCCGCTTTCCGAGTAGAAGACAACAGCCGAAAGGGCGGCAAGAAACCCGATGATCGCAAAGTTCACCATCATGTGCGGCCCCACGCGGATGCCGGCGTTGACGGCCGCCTCGCGGTTGTCGCCGATGGCATAGGCATTGCGGCCATGCACCGTTCGGGTCATCAGGAACCAGATCGCCAATGTCACGCCCAGCAGGAACCATGTGGCGGTGTGCAGTCCGAGGAATTGCGCCTCGGCGAAATCCACCAATGTCCAGTTGAGATGGCTTGTGGGATTCTCGCCATTGAACATGAAGACGATGCCGCGATAGCCAAGCATCGATCCGAGCGTCACGATGAACGCATCGACGCCCGTTTTCCACACGATCAGACCGTTGAGAGCCCCCAGCAGGGCGCCAGCCATCAGGGCCAGCAGCCAGGCCACAGGGATCACCCAGTCACCAAGGCCGGCAAAGACTGGCCACGTCATGCTGTCCAGAAGAACGATGGCCGCGATGGCGAAGGTGGCGCCGACACTCAGGTCGATATTGCCGTTCACCATGACGATGGTCATGCCCATCGCGATGATACCGATCGGGGCCGATTGCTTTAGCAGAAGCAGCATGTTTTCCCAGTCCATGAACGCCTTGTCGGAAAGCGACAGGAACTCTCCTGCCACGCTGAAGAAAATCAGCTCGAGCAGGATAAAGCCCCAGATGGCTCCGCTTTTCAGCGCCTTGGCCAGTGCACCCGGTTGCATGATACGTTCTCCCCTACGCGATCGGCGACCAGAGCTTGCCGCGCTTGGCCGCGATATCGAGCCAGACAGCAAGGATGATGATGACCCAGGTCACCACGAACTGGACGTAGAATTGCAGCCCCAAAAGCAGCAGGCCGTTCTGGATGAAACCCAGGATCAGCACACCGATCACGGTCTTGAAGATCGTACCGGACCCACCCAGAAGCGATGCCCCCCCAAGAATGACAGCCGCCAGAACCTCAAGCTCCAGCCCCTGCCCCACGGTGTTCTGCGAACCGAGACTGCGGCTTGCCTGGATCAGGCCGGCAGTGGCGACACATGCCGCCGAGATCAGGTAGCAATTGAACACGGTC
>JBPEXU010000294.1:0-2637 GCA_052031225.1 Marinobacter sp.
GCCAGGGTGGTCAGTGGCATCATGTCGCCATCGCGATTGCGCACGTAATAGTTGGACAAGTCTTCCGGCCGCTGCCGGAATTCGCCTTCGGCCTGTAACAATACCCGGTAGTTCTTGCCGAACCGGGTAAAATCGTTGACGTACAGGGAGCCGAACTGAGTCTGCAGGGTGGTGAAAATATCCGACAACTGAACGCCGAGCGCCTTGGCCTTGTTCCGATCCACTTCCAGCAGGTACTGCGGAATGTTGGCCCGGTAGGTACTGTATACCCGCGACAGTTCCTCGCGTTGATTGGCCTCGTAAATCAGGCCGTTCATCACCTGCGCCAGGTTGCCCACCTCCCGGTTCTGTTCGTCCCGCAACCGGAAATCGAAACCGGACGACGTACCCAGGCCGGGAATCGGAGGCGGGTTGAACACCATGACCTGGGCCTCGTTGACCGCCCACAGACCGGAGTAGAGTCTGGGCACAGTCTGCGCCAGGCCCAGCTCCGGCGTCGTCCGCTCTTCCCAATCCTTGAGAATGGCGATGCCGAGACCGTTGTTGGGACCGGTGCCGCCAAGCAGCGAGAACCCAGAGACCGAGATAAAGTCGGTCACCGTCGGGTCTTGCCGGACGATGTTGGTCACTTTCTCCAGCACCGCATCGGTGCGCTCCAGTGACGCCGCGTCGGGGAGCTGAACGTCGACAAACAGGAAACCCTGATCTTCGGCCGGCACAAACGCCGAGGGCACCGACTTGAACAGACCGACGCCCCCCACCAGCAGCGCCACCAGGGCCACCGCCACCAGCAGGCCGCGGCGGATCAGCCGGGTGACCAGGGCGGAGTAGCCCCGGGTACTGAGGGTGATCAGCCGCTCGACCGGCTGCAGCCAGCGAATGGCACCACCGCTGCCCCGGCCAAGCAGGGAGACGCACAGCGCCGGGCTAAGGGTCAGGGCGTTGATGGAGGAAATGATCACCGCCACCGAGATGGTCACCGAAAACTGCTGGTACAGGGTGCCGGTAATCCCGGGCATGAACCCAACCGGCACGAAGACCGCCAAGAGCACCAGCGTGGTGGCGATGACCGGGCCAGTGACTTCCTGCATGGCCTTGGTTACCGCCTCGCGGATCGGCAGTTGTTCTTCTTTCAGGATGCGCTCGACGTTCTCGATGATGACGATGGCGTCGTCCACCACAATCCCGATCGCCAGCACCAGACCGAACAGGGTGATGGTGTTGATCGAGTAGCCCAACGCCGCCATGACCGCAAAGGTGCCGATCAGGGACACCGGGATGGCGATGCTGGGAATCAGCGTCGCCCGCCAGTTCTGCAGGAACAGGAACACCACCAGGATAACCAGCCCGACCGCCTGGAACAGGGTGACGATGACTTCGTCAATGGAACGGGTGATGAACTCGGTGGTGTCGTACAGGATGGTGTAGCCGACCCCTTCCGGGAAGGTGGTGGCGGCCTTTTCCACCACTTTCTTGACCTGATTGGCCACGTCCAGCGCGTTGGCATCCGGCAACTGGTAAATCACCACGAACGCGGTGTCTTTGTTGTTCAGCTTGGCGGTCGAGGTGTACGACAACGACCCCAGTTCAATGCGCCCGACATCCCGGAGTCGCAGAAAGCCGCCGTCCGGGGTGGCCCTGAGGATGGTATCGGCGAACTCCTCCGGATCGGACAACCGCTCCTGACTCTGAATGCTGTAAACAAACTGCTGGCCGGCCGGGACCGGCGCCTGACCGAGCTTACCGGCCGCGACGATCTGGTTCTGTTCCTGCAACGCCGCCGCCACCTCGGACACCGTGACATCCAGCGACGCCATCCGGCGCGGGTCCAGCCACACCCGCATGCTGTAGTCTTTCGCGCCCATCACTTCGGCGGAGCCAACCCCGGGCACCCGCCCCAACGCTTCCACCAGCTTGTTGGAGGCGTAGTTGCTCAGGAACACGCCGTCCAGATCCGGATTCTCGGAGGTCAGGTTGATGCCCAGCAGCATGTTGCCGGACTGCTTGCTGACCACCACCCCCTGCCGGCGGACTTCGTCCGGCAGGAAAGGTTCGGCCAGTGCCACCCGGTTCTGCACGTTTACCTGGGCGATGTCGGTATCGGTGCCACTCTCGAACGTCAGTGTGATGATGGCAGTACCATCGGCCGAGGCGGTGGACTCGATGTAGATCATGTCCTCCACGCCATTGAGTTCCTGCTCAATGGGCCGAATCACCGCCTCTTCCACCACCTGGGCACTGGCACCGGGCAAAGTGGCGCTGACTTTGACCTGGGGCGGCGCCATGTCCGGGTACATGTTCACCGGCAGGATGGTCATGGCCAGCAGGCCACAGAGCGTGATCAGGATGGAGATGACAAAGGCAAACTTGGGTCGGTGGATAAAGACGCGACTGATCATTGGCCGGCCTCGGCCTCTGCCAGCAACGCGCCGGTGGCGGGATCGATCTGCTTCTCGACCGGCTGCACGGTCGCCCCGGCGCGCACTTTCTGGAGGCCTTCGACGATCACCCGCTCGCCTGCGCTGAGGCCTTTGACCGCCACCAGCATGGCGCCTTCACGGGCACCGGTCTGAATGAACCGCTGCACCACCTGCTGCTCGTCGTTGACCACCAGTACAAAGGTGCCCTCGATCGTTT
>JBPEXU010000295.1:0-1653 GCA_052031225.1 Marinobacter sp.
CCACCATGCCCTGACTGCCCTGCGGGCTCAGCTGCAACAAAATCCTCTGGTCGGCCAGACCCTCGAAGTTCTGCACCAGTACCTGCCATCGCCGGCACCGGCCCTCGCGGCGCTGGACCGCCGGGTCCCGGTGCCGGTCAAACAGTTGATCGCCGAGGCGCCGCTGAACCGGCTGTTCGCGGACGCCATTGCCGACGGCGAGTTCGACGATTTCGAGAACCGGCGCATCCGGCTGGAGGTGAACGGCGGTCAGCCCGGCGTCACCCTGGGCTTCTGGGCCGGACGCTTGCGGGTGATCGAGGGCCCGGGCGAAGCCACCATCCGCGGTTCGCTGGCGGCTTTTCGCACCCTGGCGGAGCGGCGGCAGGACCCGGACCAGCTGTTCTTCCAGCGCCGGCTGGTGATTGAAGGCGACACCGAACTGGGGCTGGCCCTGAAAAATCTGCTCGACAGCCTGGACTGGCGACTGAGCGCCAGCCCCTGACGACGATGGCCGGTCAGCCCGCCTGCAGCGCCATGCCGGGCTGGCCGTACCAGTAGCCGTTGCAGGGCGGCGCCTCGACCAACTGCAGCGGATCGGTGTCCGGGATCTCGCCCCGGCGCACCTGGTCAAAGCGCTGAACCACCGCCGCCATGCCCTGCAACTCCGGGCTCAGCCGCACGGTACCGACGCCCATCCGCGCCATCTCGGGCAGCTCCCGCATCAGGTCGTAGCGGGCGCCGGACAAGGTGGAAATGCCGTTCAGCCGGAACAGTTGCTGGGACTCCCGGGATTTCAGTTGCAGGCCATCCGGATGCTGTAGACACCGGAATTCGCAGTTGTCCTTGGGCAGGTTGTAGTGCCGCGCGGTGAAGCACCGGGACGACCAGGCCAGCGGCAGAAAGCCCCAGGAGAAGACTTCCGCGGGCAACGCCAGGCCCTCGGCCTCCAGCTCGCGAATCATCTGTGCCAGGGTTTCCTTGCCCAGCTCCACCGGCAAACACCAGCCTCGCAACCCTTGCCGGGCCAACACCTTCAACGTGGCGGTGTTGTAGGTATTCATCGACGGCCCGGTGACAAATGGAATGCCATGGCGGATGGCCACCTGCAACGCCGACTGGTCGTTGGCCTCAACCGTGAACTCCTGCTGGTCACAGATCCGCCGCAACCGGCGCAGGTCGGCTTCCGACTCGATCAGGGTCTGGGTCGACAGCACCACGGTCTTGCCACAGTCCCGAAGATCCCGCGCCAGCGCGAACCAGTCGTCCGGCCGCAGTTCCCGGCGCCGGGAGCAGACCGCCTCCCCCAGATAGACGATGTCGACCGGCCATTCCGCGGCCTGGGCGTAAAAATCGAAGACAGTCTGTTTGGACCAGAACCAGAGGATCGGCCCCAGCGACAGTTTCATCATGACAGGGTCCCCTATTTCCATTTCCGGTGGTAGGCGCCAAGCGTGGTCAGGCCGCCTTCGGAGAGGCCAGCCAGGGTGCGGTTCCAGGCCGGGTCGACGGTGAAGGCTTCCGGGCCGGCATCGACCCGGTCCAGGGCCTGACGCCAGGTGCGGGCCACCTCGGCAATGTAGGCCGGGCTGCGCTGACGGCCCTCGATTTTCACCGCGCTGATGCCCAGTGCCTTGAGTTCCGGGAGCAGATCGAGCGTGTTGAGACTGACCG
>JBPEXU010000296.1:0-2957 GCA_052031225.1 Marinobacter sp.
TGCCTGGTTTAGGGACATCGGCACGCCAATCAGCGCAATCGCATCCCGGAGATTGTTCACTGGCCGACCGGTACGTTTGAACGAAGAACCGTTGGCAACATCCATTAGCCGGCTCGCCAGCCCGCCATCGGCTTGCCAACGCTCCGCCAGCTGATCCGCCGACAGCCGGTCGCTGCGGGCGATCAGCGCCAGCACCTCGTTTGGATCGGTCTCGCTGGGCAGTTGGATCACATCTTCAATACCCTCGGCGAGTAACTGCTCCAGAGACCTTTGTGCCTCCGGGGTACCGGCCTCGGCGCTCGAAACCAGCAGCTGACTGAGCCGTTCGTGCAGCAAATCCACCCGGAACGGTTTGCCGATGTAATCGGTGATGCCGGCCTGAACCGCCCGAATGATGGACGGTCTGTCGGTTCGGCCGGTCAGCATGACAATAGGCACGTTTCGGTCCCTGCCGCGGATCTCACGAATCAGGGTCAGGCCATCGCCGTCGGGCAGATTCCAGTCCACCACCAACAAACCAATCTCCTGCGACGACCAGAGCCCAAGTGCCTCCTGCTTCGTTGTGGCGCGGTAGACTTTGACCACCGAATCGAGTCCGGCGACCACGGTTTCGATCAGGTCGCCCATCAGGGTATCGTCTTCGACAATCAGCGCATGCATGAGTTGTTTGCTCCCACGCGGTTCAAGCATCGCCGGCAAGCGTGACGCCGTTGCGGCCGCTCTGCTTGCGCCGATACAGCGCCTGATCCGCGCTCTCGATCGCGGCTTCATACCGGTCGTACTCGCCAAGCACCGCCGCGCCGGCGCTCAGGGTTACGGAAAACTCCGCCGTGCCGCCCTTGAAGACAATCTGCGCCAGTTGATCGCAAATCGACTGCAACGCCCGCCGGGCGTCGTCGGGCTTGCAATCGGGCAGCACCACCAAAAATTCCTCACCACCATAGCGACCGAGAATGTCAGACTTACGCAGCCGGTGGCGCAGCAGGTTGGCCAGGCCCTTGATCACCATATCGCCGGCACGATGACCAAACCGGTCATTGACCTGCTTGAAGTGGTCGAGGTCGAGCATGGCAACCACCGAGCTGATCCCCAACCGGCGGCTGCGGGCGTGCTCTTTCTGCACTTCCGCCTTAACCAGAGAATGCTTCAACAGGCCGGTCAGGCCGTCCCGGCTGGCCAATTTATCCAGCTGGCGAGCCCGATAGCAGCGCACTGAGACTGCGCGCAACAGAAAGTCGTCCGACACCGGCTTGGTGACAAAATCATCGCCGCCCTTGGACAGGGCTTCCAGCTGAGTATTGCGGTCCTCTTCGGACGACAGGTACACGATCGGCAGCCCCAGCCACTCGGGATCGAACCGGAGCATCCGCGCCAGGGTAGAGCCGTTGTAACGCCCCATCTGCATGTCCATCAGGACAATGTCGGGACGGAATTCGGACAGCACGCTCAAAATGGTGGAGGGATCGTTGACCGGGTAGATCTCAAAACCGCCCTGCTCCAGCACCAGGCTGTAGTGTTCCAGCAGCTCCGGATCGTCATCGACGATCATTACCTTGCCACGTCCGGCTTCTTCGCCCTCGGCGATCAACCGTTCCAGGTAGTCGGCCAGAAGCGGCAGGTCCAGCGGTTCAGCGAGAAAGCCATCGACCCCCAGCTCCGCCAACCGGTAACGGGACAGGAAAGCGTCTTCGGCACCAAAACACACCACCGGCGCGTTCACCGCCCTGTGTAACGGCCCGCCGGACGCGTCGGGCAGGTCGGTATCCCGGACCAGAACCGCAGCGACCGAGCCGGAACGCAAGCCGGCAACCTCGGCCATGGACGCGGCCTCCCGGACCCTGAAGCCATGCAGTGTCAGGCCATGGGCCAGCTCCGCTCTGGACGGCAACTGGCGGTCGACCAATACCAGCTCGGGTTCCTCGCCCTGGATCCGCGCCTGGCTCGGCGCTTCGGACGTCTCGTCGGCGCGGGCTTGATCCGCCGCCGCCACCAGATCGGACAGACCAAGAACGCCGTTGACGAAATCGCCGTCGATGACTTCGTGGGGCCGGATCCGGAGGCCATCGTCCCGGGGCTGACCACTGATCGCCTCCGCCAGCGGTTTGAGCCGGATTTCGAGCGCTCGCGCCCGCTCCCCAAGCGCCGGAAAACCGAAGGTGCCCGCGGACCCGGACAACCGATGCAACTGCTGATACGCCGATACAATATCGTCGCTGATAAACTCCCCGGCACGGATTCTCTGTACACGGCTCTGCAACTCGGCAAGCTCGGCAGAGAGTTTGCTTCGAAATCGCTGCCTGAGCGCTTCAAGTTGCTGGCCGACGTGGGATTTTTTATCTGCAGGCATGGCCGTCCGCAAAAAGTTGTTCCATGATTGGAGGATTCATCTAGGCTTCACTAGATCAAACCATGTTAATTTCAAAAGTACCAGAAGGATGTCGGTTTGCGAGTTTTTTCACTGGGTACCCGCCTGGCACTGATCATTTTGGCGGGCACGCTGGCATCGGTCGGCTCCGTACTGGCAATCGCCTACACCGCCCTGGTCGAGGACTTCGAGGCCATCCTCACCAAACAACAGCTGTTTGAAACCCAGCGTCTGGCGGATTCGGTGGACGAAAAACTCCAGCTGCGAGTGCGGTTGCTGTCGGAGTTCGCCACCAGCCTGGTGGCCGGTGAACGCTTAGTGCCCGGGCATCAGATCGAAACACTGATGAACCGGCAGATCCTGCTCAATGAGCTGTTCCCAGGTGGTCTGATCATTCTCGATGACAACGCCGTCGCTATTCACGAAAGCTTCTTCGTACCACACAGGATCGGCACCTACTACGGCGACCGTCAGCACTTCCGGCAGGTGATCAGCAGCCGCAAACCGGTGATCAGCCGGCCCATCATCGGCCGGACCACCGGTATCCCCCTGCTGTCGTTTTCGGTACCGGTCGAGAGCGGCGATGGCGACC
>JBPEXU010000297.1:0-8656 GCA_052031225.1 Marinobacter sp.
ATGGAACGTTTTCCGGATTTCGTTGCGATTCAGTGGTTTTCCTTTGCAGAGCAGAAATTTTACCAGCGACTGATTACCGTAAAGCCGGAATGGAAGGAAAAGATGCTTGAGCCTGCAGCAATGGTCACTCATGTGGATGTGCGCATGGAGCCGCGCGATACCCTGACCTTCGGCCTAGCCCCCGGAGGTGAAATCGTGGTCTGGATCATGAATCAGGTGGGCAACGAAATAGAAATCGCACGCCTCCAGGCCAACGAAATTGAGGGTGATCCGAGCAATTACCGGGTCGTTACTGAGCAATATCTGGAAGAGCACGGCGCGTATCTGGAAAAGCATGGTGTCCCCCTATCGGGTTGGTAGCCTTTTTGAGCCATCCAATTCGCCGGGTTTCCGCAGCTGTTGCCGGGTCATACGTTCTGTTGCGTACGGAAGTGTTTGAAATCACGGGCTATGCTTAGGTTTTTTCCTGGCCCGGATTTGCTCGATGTTTGAAACCTTTTTCAGCACCTACCTCAGCAGTACCATTCGTTTTCTGTTCCTGCTTGCCCCGTTCTTCGTGGTCACTATGTTCCTGGCGCTGACCCGTGGATTGCCGGCGCAGGAAAAGTCGTCGATCATCCGGCGGGCGATTGTCTCGGCGATCATCCTGGGCCTGCTGCTGTTTTTTGCCGGGCCGCTGCTGTTCAATGCCATCGGTATTACCCTGAACTCGTTCCGGATCGGAGCGGGCTGCCTGTTGTTCCTGACCGCGGTCAGTCTGGTCAACAGCGGCACCCGCAGCCATGCCACCGGGTTGCCGGACGAGGACCGGGACGACGTGGCCGTGGTTCCACTGGCGATTCCGGTGATGATCGGTCCTGCCACCATTGGTGCGATCATGGTGTACGGCGCCGAACTGAAAGCGGTTCCGGAAGTGGCTGGCGGGCTGCTGGGGCTGGTGTCCGGGCTGCTTATTCTGGCGGTTTTTCTGCATCTGTCCGGATACCTGGAGAAGGCGTTGGGCAAGACCGGCCTGAACATCCTGTCCAAGGTCAGCGGCCTGATTCTCTCGGCCATGGCGGCGGAGATTGTGCTTACCGGTATTGCCGGCTTTATTGCCAGCACCCAGGGTGCGTAAACTGGTAACGAACAGATTGGTCACACCGGAGCCCCATGTCGGTCAATACCGTTGAGCACAATCGCCGGCGTTTCAACTTTGATGGTATCGACGCCATCTGGTTGTTTGGCTATGGCTCGCTGATTTACAAAGTGGATTTTCCCTATCTGGAGCGGCAACCGGCGTCCATTCGTGGCTGGGCCCGGCGGTTCTGGCAGGGTTCTCACGACCACCGGGGCACCCCCGAAGCGCCGGGGCGCGTGGTCACCCTGATCGAACAGCCCGGTGCGGTGTGCCGTGGCATGGCCTATCGGGTATCCCCGAAGGTGTTTGACTACCTGGACGTCCGGGAAAAGAACGGGTATCTGCGCTTTTCCACCCGGCTGACGTTTGACGATGGCAGCCATGCCGACGGCCTGGTTTACATCGCCACCGAAGACAACGAGGCGTTTCTGGGCGAAGCGCCGGAGGCGGACATCGCCCGTCAGATCGCCTCCGCCGCCGGACCCAGCGGCCCTAACTCTGAGTACCTGTTGCGGTTGGCCGAGTCGCTGCGGGCGCTGGGCGATGAGTGTCCGCACACGTTTGCGATTGAGGCGCACCTGACGGGCAAGCCACCGTCATCCTGACATCGCGCCCTTCGTCACCAGCCCGCTGCGGCTGTGGTTCCTGGCCGCTGGTGGGGTTGAAGCCCCGCGCCGGCGAGCGTCGCCGGTTGCGCAGGCCAATCAGGATCAGTGGCACCACGATCATCAGGCTGCCGATCAGGAACCACAGATCCGGCACCTCGCCAAAGCCAACCCAGCCAATCACCACCGCCCAGATCAGGCCGGTGTATTCGGCGCTGGTGACCTGATTCGCCTCCACCTGGCGATAGGCCAGCAGTACGGTGACGTTGTAGCCGAGAATGAACAGCGCCGACCCCGCGGCGGTGAGCACCAGCTCCGGCGTCCATTGGCCGCCTTCCCACCAGGCCAGCGCACCCGCGCCCGGCACGATCAGCAGGTAATTGAGAAACAGCTTGTGAATGGTCGATTGCTGCTTGGGCAGCTGGCGTACCATGACGGCGTTGATGGCCAGGGCAAACGCCGAGCCCAGTGCCGCCGCTGCCGCCCAGTTGAATTCCATCGGCCGCAGAATGACGACAATGCCGGTGAAGCCGCTGAACACGGCCACCACGCTCAGGGCGGTCAGCCGTTCCCGAAACAGGATCACCGACAGCACCATAACCAGGATGGGCGCGGCGTAGAAAATCGCGTTGGCGGTGGCCAGCGGCAGGTTGCTGAGGGCGACGACCATACACAGAATCCCGCCCAGGTGAATGTGAGCACGGAGGGTATGAACTTTCAGACCGGTGAACAGATAGCGCCGGTTCAGCTGGCCAATCAGTGGCAGCAGTAACACCAGAGTCAGCGCCGAGCGCAGGAAGGCAAACAGGAAAACAGGGGTGCCTGGGTCCAGCAGCTTGATGAAGACGTCCGAAATGATGGCCAGCGCATTGCCGACGATCAGCAGAAAAATGGCACTGTTGACGGTTTTCCCGGACATAGTTGCGGCCTTTATCGACAGGGGGCGGGCTGGGCCGTTCCCGACGGTATAAACGTCAAGACAGTTTAGGTGGCGGCAAATATCCGATAAAGTGATGTTTGTTGATGAGGTATTAGAAAATTAGATAATGAAGCTGCCCCCGCTGAAAGCCTTACCCGTGTTCGAAGCCGTTGCCCGCCTCAACAGCTTTTCGCTCGCTGCCGAAGAGCTGACGGTCAGTCAGAGCGCGGTCAGCCATCAGATCAAGCAGCTGGAAACCTACCTGGGTGAGAAGCTGTTCTGGCGCAGTGGCCGCACCCTGACCCTGACCGATGAGGGCCGCCAGTATCACGAAGCGGTCAGCTCCGCCTTATTGCAGATCGAACGGGCCAGCGAACAACTGCTGGGCCATGAGGAGTCCCGCCTTCGGCTGTCGGTGTTCAGCTCATTCGCGGTGCGCTGGCTGGTGCCCCGGTTACCGGAGCTGCAACGGCAGTATCCGCAGGTGGAGTTGTCGCTGGAGATGAGCACCGAGAACCCGGTGCTGTCGGACCGGGTCGCCGACTGTTTCATCACCATTGACCGTCAGTCGCCGGCCTACAGTTACGAACTGCTGTACGTGGAGCAGCTGTTTCCGGTGTGCAGTCAGGACTATTGGCAGCGCATTCGTCGGGAGCTGGGCCGGGATGGTATGCCGGAAAGCGGGCTGCCCTTGAGCCCGGAGGAGGTTGCCCGTTTTCCGCTGCTGTCGACCCACAGCATTTTCGACAAAGCTGCCGGTGACTGGCAGGTGTGGTTCCGGGCCGTGGGGCAGGGTATTCCCGAACACGCCCGGCTTCAGCATTTCAGCCACATGCTGTTGGCGCTGGAAGCGGCCCGCTTTCACCAGGGCATCGCCCTGACCAACGACTACATGCTCAGCACCCGCAAGGATTCGGAGGAGTTCGTACGCCTGCCCTGCCATCCGGTGATGACTGGCGACAAATTCTACTTTGCCTGGAAGACCAGCCGACGGCGCGAGCGGGGCATTCAGATCCTGCGGCGTTGGCTGGTCGACGAGGCCATTCGCGGCGGGCTGCGGTCGGCTTAGTCCCGCGCCGGCCGCTCCACCACCTTGCGCTTGCCCTTGGCGCACCGGGCCAGCGCCTTCAGGCCGTCGCCTTCAAAGGCATCCACCCGGATCACGTCGTACAGGGCGGTCAGCGCCTCCTCCAGTTTCGGGCATTCGTCGGCGGTCACGATGCCTTGGGCGCAGGCCCAGTCCACCAGTTCCTTACGCTGGTGCCCCATCAGCAGGGCGATGGCGTCCAGTTCGTCCTCGTTGCGTTTGCGTACCGTGCTGTGCAGTCGGGCACGCATGTCGGCGGTTTCGTGGGCGAGCCGGTAGGCGTTCAGCACCCGGCCCAGGGGATCGTCCGGATCGGGGTTGATGTAGATGCCGCGGCTGACCCGCTGTCGCACGGCGGTGTTATCGACGATCAGACGCGCGACCCGGGTACCCAGTTCGTCTTCGGGGCCATTCAGGCCGGTGGCGCCGAGCGGGAACACCAGCAAGCGCAGAGGCCAACGCAGGGCCCGGACCGGGAAGTTGATGATGGCTTCGCGCATGGAACGTTGCAGATCGCGCAGGCAGGTTTTCAGGCACCATTCCACCAGTGGGCGCTGGTCCTCGGGATAACCTTCTTCATGCCACTGCTTGATCACCGCCGAGGCGTAGTACAGCTGCACCAGGCAATCGGCCATACGGCCGGACAGGCGTTGGCGCGCTTTGAGGCCACCGCCGATGGTCAGCAGGGTGACGTCGGTCATCAGCGCAAACGCCGCCGAGAAGCGGGCCAGCTGCCGGTAACAGGGCTGGATATCGCCCTGCCGGGGCACCGATTCGATGTAGCCCCGGGTCAGCGCCAGCAGGAAGGCACGCAGGGCGTTGCGGGTGGTGTGGGCCAGATGCCGGTAGAAGATGCCGTCGAACTTCTTCGCGGCCTGGTCCGGATCGTCCATGCCCGCGGCCTCGATTTCCTCGACGATGAACGGATGGCAGCGGATCGCGCCCTGGCCAAAGATCATCAGGCTGCGGGTGAGGATATTGGCGCCTTCGACGGTAATGCCGATCGGTACCGCCTGGTAGGCCCGGGCCAGGAAGTTGCGGGGGCCGGTGATCACGCCCCGGCCGGCGACCACGTCCATGGCGTGGTTGATGACTTCCCGCATCAGGTCGGTGTTGCGGTACTTGAGTACCGCCGAGGGCACCGAGGGCCGCACGCCCCGGTCCAGCATGCCGGCGGTCAGCAGCCGTGCGGCGTCCATCATGTAGGTGTAACCGGCAATGGGCTCCAGGGCTTCCTGAACGCCTTCGAAGTCACTGATTGAGCGGCCAAACTGTTCCCGGGTATAGGCGTAGGATCCGGTGGCCAGGCTGGCGACCTTGCCCGCCCCGGTGCCCAGTGCCGGCAGCGACACCGAGCGGCCGATGGACAGGCACTCCAGCAACATGGTCCAGCCTTTGCCCAGCATGTCCTGGCCGCCGATGATCTGATCCATCGGGATGAACACATCGGTGCCCCAGGTGGGGCCGTTCATGAACACGGTGTTCATGGGCAGGTGGCGGGCGCCGGCGTTGACGCCGTCCAGGTCGCGGGGCACCAGGACACAGGTGACGCCCACTTCATCCTGCTCGCCCACCAGATGCTCCGGATCGTAGACCTTGATGGCCAGGCCGATCAGCGTCGCCACCGGCGCCAGGGTGATGTAGCGCTTGTTCCAGGTCACCTTCAGACCGAGCACCTCCTTGCCCTCCCAGGTGCCTTTACAGACGATGCCTTTGTCCGGAATCGCCCCCGCGTCGGAGCCGGCGACCGGCGAGGTGAGGGCAAAGCAGGGGATTTCCTCGCCCTTGGCCAGGCGCGGCAGGTAATGCTGTTTCTGGTCATCGGTACCGTACTGCATCAGCAGCTCACCGGGGCCGAGCGAGTTGGGCACCATCACGGTGACCGCGGCCGACACGCTGCGGGTCGAAATCTTCATCACGATCTCGGAGTGGGCGGTGTGGGAGAACCCCAGCCCGCCGAACTCCTTGGGGATGATCAGCCCGAAAAAGCCCTGGTCGCGCATGAACTTCCAGACCTTGTCGGGCAGGTCATAGTGTTCGTGGGTGATTTTCCAGTCATCGAGCATGGCACACAGTTTTTCGACCGGGCCATCGAGGAAGGCCTGCTCTTCGCTGGTGAGATGGGCGGGCTTGGCATCCAGCAGTTTGTGCCAGTCCGGCTGGCCGGAAAACAGTTCGCCGTCCCAGTCCACGGTGCCGGATTTCAGTGCTTCCTGTTCGGTGTCCGAGAGCTTGGGCAGGCGGCTTCGAACCCAGCCGAGCAGCGGCCGGCTCAGCTTGTCGAGGCGCAGATCACCGGGCAGCACGAGGATCAGCGCCAGCGCCAGGAACACCCCCCCGAACAGCAGGCTGGCCAGGTGCCATTCATCCTGGAACAGCCCGACAACGGTGGCGAGGGTCATCACGGCCGCGGCGGTGGTGCCGCCAATCCCCAGATAAATCAGCACCAAGGCGCTGACCAGTAACAGCAGAACGCTCATGGTAAGACCTCCCTATCGTCAATGGCATCACGAAGATATGATCTTCACCATCGGTCAAAGTTCGGTCAGTTGCAAGCGGATTTCCCCACGGTAACGCGGGCTTAACGATGCGCGCGGGCTCAGAAGCTGAGACTGGCCAGCAGCAGGGCCAGGGTCGCGAGCAGGCTCGCGACATTGACGCCGAGTACTCGGTTGAGCAGCGCTGGCTGGTCGATGGCCGTTGGCAGTGTCCGGCTGAGCCAAAGGCTCGCCGGAACGGTCAGCAGCGCCAGGGCCGCCCACGGCGGCAGGCTGGCGGTGGCCAGGCCGGTCAGGATCACCAGGTAGCTGGCCAGCCACAGCAACCCGACCAGCCGGCTGGCCTGATGCCGGCCGACGCTGATCACCAGATGGTGGCGGCCGGCATTGGCGTCGGCCTCGGCGTCCGGGATCTGGTTGATCAGCAACAATTCGCTGACCAGCAGCCAGGCCACGATGGAGACGACCACGGCCGTTCGGTCCGGTTGCGCGCCCAGCGCCAAGGCGGCGCCAAGCACCATCACCGGGCCAAAGCCCAGACCCGGGGCGATCAGACACAGCAGCGGACGCCGGGTGATCCAGCGGGTGTAGGTCACCACCAGCACGACGCCGGTCGCGCCCAACAGCAGAAGCGGCAGACCACCCGACCCGAGCAGAAAATACAGACCAATGGCAATCACCAGGCCCAGGGTCAGCAGGGCGGCAACCCGCACACTGCGGGCGGCGGAGGGCCTTTCCGGTAAGGCGCCGCTGCCACCGGAGAAGGGGGTGCGTCGGGTGGTCAGGTCCAGCCCGGACACGAAGTCGTCGTATTCGTTAAACAGGTTCACCGCCGCGTGCGCCAGCACCGCGCCCAGCAACACCAGCAGGGTATCGAGCCAGGGGGTGGTCAGGCCCTGGCGCCAGGCCACAGCCACTCCAAGGCCGGCGCACAGAGGGGCGAGGATCAGGAAATTCGGGCGTGAGGCCCGGAACACGGCAACGGCTTCAGACATGCGGACATCCTTGGATTTCAGACGTAGCCGGCGGCAAACACCAGCCCCAGAACCACCGGCATCACCACCAGGCTGCCAAGATTGCTGAGCAGCACCAGGGACGCCACCTTGTGCGGCTCCTGCCGGTATTGCTCGGCCACGATATAGTTCAGGACCGCCGGCGGCAAGGCGGCAAAGACCCACAGCGCGGCCGTCTGCAGTGGCGGCAGCTCAAGCAGTGCGATCATGGGCCAGGCCAGCAACAGGCCGCTGGCCGGGCAGGCAATGGCGCCGAGCAGGCCCAGTTTCCAGTCGGAGAAGTCCACCTCCAGCATCCGCACCCCCAGGGCGAACAACATGAGCGGAATGCACACGCCGCCGAGCATGTTGAGGGTTTCCAGCAGCCAGACCGGCAACGCGACACCGCTCAGATTGACCGCCAGGCCGGCAATACTGGCGAACACGATGGGCAGCTTCAGGCGCTGGCGGATTGAGGTGTGCGGGTCCAGCATGTGCAGCCCAACCGAAAAGTGCAGCAGCATTTCGACGATGAACAGCACCACGGCGGCCGGCAGCGCGGCCTCGCCAAAGGCCAGCACCAGCAGCGGGATGCCCATGTTGCCGGAGTTGTTGAACATCATCGGCGGCAGGAAGGTTTTCAGATCGAGTTTCAGCGCCCGGGCCAGGGGGTACAGCACGACGCCGGAACCCAGCACCACCACCGTCGCCGCCAGTGCCAGTTTGGCGTAGTCCTGGAGCGGCGCTTGCTGGTCCGCCAGCACGGCGAACACCAGCATGGGCACGAACAGCTCCATGTTCAGCACGTTCAGGCCCTGGATGTCGGGGGTGCGGTAGCGGCCATAGAAGGCGCCGCAGCCGGCGATCAGGAACACCGGCAGCATGGTGGATAATATTTGACCGATCATTCAGAAGGCTCCGGAACCGATGCAGTGGCGGAAACCGTTAGGTTCGCAAGCATTGTCGCGCCGGGCAAGCCGCATTCGACCAAAGCCCAAGGTGTTGTCTGTCGCCGCCGGGCCGCCCACAATACCCGGCAGCCACCCCGACTGAGGAGCCTTTGTTGTGACCACACCGTTCGACCAGCCGATCCCGCGTGAGCACACCGATTCGGTCAAATTCGATGCCCGCCGGGCCGTGTTTGGCACCGAGGATGTGCTGCCGGTGTGGGTGGCGGACATGGATTTCGCCGCCCCGGAGGCGGTCACCGCCGCACTGCGGGCACGGGCCGAACATCCGGTCTATGGCTATACCCTGTTTCCGGACAGCCTGTATCAGGCCATGATCGACTGGTTTCGGGACCGCCACGGCTGGGCCATCGAGCGGGACTGGATTCTGCTGGCGCCCGGGGTGGTGCCGTCGCTGCACGCCGCCTGTCTGGCTTATGCTCAGCCGGGGGAAGGCGTGATCGTGCAGCCGCCGGTGTATCCGCCCT
>JBPEXU010000298.1:0-2612 GCA_052031225.1 Marinobacter sp.
GCGTAGGCGGGATTCGCGTCAGCGCCGGGCGGGGCCTTCATGTCCTGTTAATGAAGTGCCCCCGGCTTAGCGGTACACTGCCCTGTTATCCCCAGAACCCATTGAGAAAAGGTTTCGGATAGCATGGACGATCAACTGCAAGGCACACCGTCGGAGCGCCGCGAACCACGCCCCTGGATCTCGTCGGATTTGTCGACGCCGGTCTATGGCCTGTTTGCGCTGGGCATCCTGTATACGCTCTATCTGGCCCACCAAATTGTTCTTCCGATCATCCTGGCGATTCTTGCCAGCCTCCTGCTGTCTCCGATTGTCCGCAAAGCCTATACCCGGTGGCGCATTCCCCGGGTCATCAGCGCCATGGTCTGCGTGGTGTTGCTGTTGGCGGCCATCGTCGGTGTTGGGCTGGCGGTGGTGACGCCGGCCCTGGATTGGGCGGAGCAGGCGCCTCAAGTCACCCGCATCCTGAGCGGCGAGACGCAGATCAAGCGCCAGATCGAGAAGGTGACGCAATCGGCGGAGCAGGTGGAAAAATCGGTCGAGGAACTGTCCGATGGCGGTGGCACCAAGCCCACAACGGTGGTGTTGCAGACCGAATCCTGGCGCAGCAAACTCATGGGCAAAGCCCGGGACGGCCTTGCCGGGCTCGCGCTAACGCTGGCGCTGACCTACTTCCTGCTGGTGGGCGGCGACCGTCTGATCCACAACTTCGTGCGCCAGCTGCCCCGGGACCAGCGCCGGCGGGTGCTGCGCATCGCCCACGATTCCCAGCATGAGATTGCCCAGTACCTGGGGGTTCTCGGGGTGAGCAACACCTCGGTGGGGGTGCTGACCGGTCTGATGTGCTGGGGCATTGGCCTGCCGGACCCGGCCGTTTGGGGGCTGGTGGCTGGCCTGGCTCGGTTTATTCCTTACCTCGGCAACATGCTCACCATTGCGTTACTGGCCGTCGTCTCTGCGATCACCTTTGAGTCGATCTGGATGATGACGGTGGCGCCCCTCAGTTTCATCGCCCTGACCACGGTGGTCGGCTTTTTTCTGGAGCCCTGGATTCACGGTTTCCGTATGGCGATCAACCCGGTCATCATCTTCGTTGCCATCTTTTTCTGGGGCTGGCTGTGGGGCGCTGTCGGGGTGTTGCTGGCGGTGCCACTGATGACCGTCATTCAGGTCGTGCTGAAGCAGATACCGACACTGCGGCCGATCTATAAAGTGATTGCCCGGTAGGCCTACCGGATACCCGCAACACCCCCTGACACGGCGTACGATCTTTCCTATCCTGATGGGCAGTGCATATCCATCCGAACGTCCATGCAAGATAAGGAGGATTGCCGACCCATGATTCCGAACACCATGAAGGCCATGGTTCTCACCGGACACGGCGGGATCGACAAGCTCGAGTATCGGGACGTGCCCACGCCAACGCCTGCGGCCGGCGAAGTGTTGGTGCAGGTGACCGCAACCGCCAAGAACAACACCGACCGCAAGGCCCGCGAAGGGCTGTATCCGACCCGAAAAGGCGAGACGGCCTCGTTCCGAATTGGTGGCGAACCGACGCTGACCTTTCCCCGGATTCAGGGCGCCGATGTGGTTGGCCGGGTGGCCGCTGTCGGCGAGGGGGTGTCGGATGCGCGGATTGGTGAGCGCGGCCTGCTGGACTTCAACCTCTACGCCTCGGATCGTCGGGACATCAACCTGGTGCCGGACTACTACGGCCATGGTGCGGACGGAGGCTACGCCGAGTACGTGACCGTGCCGGCCGATCAGTTTCACCCCATTCCCAACCCTGAGCTGAGCGATGCGGAGCTGGCGTCGCTGGGCATGTGCTCTTACCAGACCGCCTTGCACATGCTGATGGCCGCCGGTGTGCAGGCGGGCGAGCGGGTTCTTGTCACCGGTGCCAGTGGCGGCGTTGGCACGGCGTTGATTCAGCTTTGCCGCCTTCTGGGGGCGGTGCCCTACGCCCTCAGCACGCCGGACAAAGCCGAAGCGCTCCGGGATCTGGGCGCCGAGGCCGTGCTCGACCGGCACGATATGAGCGGGTTTGTGGATCGGGTCCGCGAGGCGACCGGCGGCGCACCGATTGATGCGGTGATGGATCTGGTGGGCGGCGAGCTGACCGACCGCTTCATCGACACCATGATTTTTGACATGAAGGCCCGCGATACCTACCCGCGCCTGAGTATCGCCGGCGCCAGCGGCGGCAACATCAGCGAGATACTCTGGACCCGGATCTATCTGTATCAGGTGCAGATCTTTGGCGTCTCCCACGGCACCCGGGAGGAGGCTGAGCAGCTCATCGGATGGGTCCGGGACGGCCAGCTGAAGCCGGTGCTGCACGGCGCTTTCCGTTTGTCGGACCTGCATCGGGCCGAAACCTACTTTGTCAATCGGGGCAGCGATTACCTTGGCAAGATCGTGATTGTGCCGGACAGTCAGTGGGCGCAGCACGGCCAGCGGTACGCGCTGGAGGTGGCCTGATGGTTCCGGAACTGAGCCTGCAACTGCTGGACACCCACGCCGGTGGCGACGTCAGCCGAATCGTGATCGGCGGCATCGATCCGTTGCCCGGTGACACCGTACGCGCCCAGATGGAATACCTGCGAGACGACGCC
>JBPEXU010000299.1:0-12277 GCA_052031225.1 Marinobacter sp.
GGCCTGGAATTGCAGAGTCTCAGCCTACGCGCTCGGATTTCAGAGAAGACCTTGCTGGGAGAAAAGGCACCGGAGGATTTCAAGGAATACGATGTGTCCGCGAACTTCCAGTTACCTTGGCAGAACTACACCACTTCGGGCTGGGGTGTGGGTAGCCGCTTGATGGTGAGTGGCGGGCTTTTGCGGGGTGTGGGTAAAAATGCGCTCGTCGTCTCACTCATCCCGGAACTGACGTTAGGAAGCGCGGACGGGCGCTTTGTCCTGGACCTGGGCGTAGGTGGCGCTTTGTTCAGCAGATGGCGCTTTGGCACCCAGGACTATGGCGGACCTTTCCAGTTTGCCTTGACTTCGGGCGTCACGGTTCCGCTGTATGGAAACCTGGGGCTGGGATATCGGTTCCTCCACTATTCGGATGCCGGTGTGAATGGGCCTGACACGACAGGGGCGGATTTTCACATGGTCGAGTTCAGCTACCGATTCTGATCATCGCCTGTCGGATCGCCTTCAACGTGAACAAGCGAAGACAACGGTTTAGAGGGGAATCTGGCCATGCCAATCGCAAACTGCATCATTGAGCCGGGGTTGAGCCAGACAGGCGGGAACATTGTTGAGCGTTGGGCGCAAGCTGCCGGCGTCGGTGCTGAGGAGATGACCGTCAACCTGATCGAGGTGGCGGAACAACAGGGCAAACGCTACGGTGTGATGGCAACACTGTATCTGCCTTCGGCGTGGCCGGAGGATAAGAGGGTGGCTTTGCAGTTGGGGTTGGCAACCGCGCTTGCCGAGGCATTTTCGCTGCCACCGAAGCAGGTACAGGTGACTACGCAGATTGTGGCATCCGGGCAGGTTGTTGAGCAGGGGCGTATACAAACTTGGTGAGCTATGTCGAATCATTCCGTGATTGCCCGATACTTTGACGACTTTCAGGAGGCCTTCGCGAGCTTCGAGGGTCAGCGGGTGGGCCGCAAGTTCGCGTTGCCGTATCTGGTCGTGACAGCCTCCGGGAACAACCGGTTGTTGGCGTCGGCGGCGGAGGTAAACAGTTATTTTCAGGGGTATCTGGACGAGTACCGGGCGCAAGGTTGCCGGTCGTGTCGCTATTCCAATCTGCAGGTAACCTGGCTGGGTTCGGAATCCGCGCTGGCGTCGGTTTACTGGTCGCTGCTGGACGGTGCCGGTAAGCAAGTACTGTCCTGGTCGGAGTCGTACCTGCTGTCGCTGGTGGGGCCTGAAGCCCGTGCGGTGGTGTCGGTTGACCATGTGGTGCCGGGGGGCAGTGCCTGACTTTAGGCAGAGCGGGGATCAGGCCGACTGCCCGGCCGCCACGCCCGACGCCCACGCCCACTGAAAGTTGTGCCCGCCCAGGTGCCCGGTGACATCCACAACCTCACCGATGAAGTAGAGGTTCGGCCGGTTCAGTGCGGCCATGGTTTTGGATGAAAGTTGGCGGGTATCGATGCCGCCGAGGGTGACTTCGGCGGTGCGGTAGCCTTCGGTGCCGGCGGGTTTGAGGGTCCAGCCGCTGAGCGTTTGGGCGACGGTTTCCAGATCGCTGTTTTTGTAGGTCTGAAGCGGGCCGGTCCAGCCGTGCAGGTCGTTGAAAGCCTGGGCGAAGCGTTTGGGCAGGTGCTCGGCCAGAAACTGGGCGACGGTGGACTGGGGCTTGTGCCGACGGCGTGCGATCAGCTGGTCGAGAATCTGCTGGTTGGGCAGCAGGTTGATGGTGAGGGTGTCGCCGGGGTGCCAATAGCTGGAAATCTGCAGCATCGACGGGCCGCTCAGGCCCCGGTGGGTGACCAGCATGGGTTCCCGGAAATGCTGTTTCCGGCAGCCCACGTCGACCGGGCAGCTGATGCCGGCCAGGGGCGCCAGCTGCTGTTTCAGTTCGGGCTGCAGGGTGAAGGGCACCAGGCCGGCCCGGGTCGGCAGAACGTTCAGGCCAAACTGCCGGGCCAGCTCGTAGCCGAAGCCGGTGGCGCCCATGGTCGGGATGGACAGCCCGCCGGTTGCCACCACCAGAGACTCGCACTGCAGCACGCCGGCGCTGGTGGTCAGCCGGTATCCTTCGTCCGCTTCTGCCACCTTCCGAACGGAGGTTTTCAGGCGAATCTCCGCGCCGGCCCATTCGCACTCGGTGAGCAGCAGGTTCAGGATGTCGCGGGCGCTGTCCCGGCAGAACAGCTGGCCCGGCGCTTTCTCTTCATAGGCCACGCCGTGGCGATCCACCAGGTCCAGAAAATCCCGGGGCGTGTAGCGTTTGAGCGCGGAAATGCAGTAGTGCGGGTTGTCGGAGAGAAAATTGGCCGGTGTGCTGTTGAGGTTGGTGAAGTTGCACCGCCCGCCGCCGGACATGAGAATTTTCTTGCCCGGTTTGTTGGCGTGGTCCAGCACCAACACACGGCGCCCGCGATAACCGGCGGTGGCCGCGCACATCAGGCCGGCGGCGCCGGCGCCGAGGATGATGACGTCGTATTGGGTGGCGTCTGTTGCTGTCATACTGCCCGCTGCTGTGAAGAAACGGCGGGCAGTATATCAGGCTCCGGGCAGATGCACCGTGCCTTTCAGGTAGAACGCCGCCTGGCCGGCGATGCTTACCCGGTCGCCCTTCAGTTCGCAGCGCAACAAGCCGCCGCGTTCGGACACCTGCCGGGCCTCCAGGCGGTTGCGGCCCAGTCGCTTGGCCCAGTAGGGCACCAGCACGCTGTGAATAGAGCCGGTGACCGGGTCTTCGTCGATGCCGGCGCCGGGCGCGAAGTAGCGGCTGACGAAATCGCAGTCGTCACCCGGCGCGGTCAGGATCAGGCCCTGGTTGCCCAGACTCTTGAGGGCAGCAAGGTCTGGCCGCGCCGCGCGGACGGCCTGCTCGTGCGCCAGGATCACCAGGTAGTTGGTGTCGTTCGGCACGTAGTAGGCGGTGGCCGGCATGTTGGGCAAGGCACGGTGGATTGCGTCCGGGGTGTCCCGTTCCTCACAGGCCAGATTGGGGAAGTCCAGCACCAGCCAGTCCGCCTCGCCACGGCGCACACCCAGCGGGCCGCTGCGGGACTGGAAGCGGATGGCGTCGCCGGGCCAGCCGAGTTGGTTGAAGAGGACCCAGGCGCTGGCCAGTGTGGCGTGGCCGCACAGGGGGACTTCGGTGGTGGGGGTGAACCAGCGGATGTGAAAGTCGGTGTCGGCGTCCGGGGTCGGGACGAAAAACGCGGTCTCGGACAGGTGGTTCTCGCTCGCCAGCGCTTGCAGCGTGGCGTCGTCCAGCCAGGTGTCCAGCGGCATGACCGCAGCCGGGTTGCCGCCGAAGACGCGATTGGTGAAGGCGTCGATCTGGTACAGGGGCAGTTTCATCGGGTGTTCTCCTTGGGGCGTGACCGGCGCAGGGCGGCTCGGCGATCCGGTGTTGTTGTTCTCGGTTTAGTCCTCGGCCCGCAGATTCAGCGGGTCCAGCAGGCCGGCGGCAATGGCAATGCCAGTGACATCCGGCAGGCGCTCGGCGCCCAGGCGTTTCATCACCCGCGCCCGGTAGAGGTCGATGGTCTTGACGCTGACATCCAGCTGCTCCGCGATTTCCCGGCTGGTGTAGCCCTGGGCCAGCGGCAAAAACACGTCGCGCTCGCGGCGGGTCAGGCTGTCGATCCGCGGGTCGGTGCCGCCACCGAGCGTTCGTGCCGGTGACCCCGGTCGATGAGTCTGCAATGCCTGTTGCACGCTGTCGAGCAACAACTGTTCGTTGAACGGTTTTTCGATGAAGTCGAAGGCGCCGGATTTGAACGCCCGCACCACAATGGGCACGTCGGCGTGGCCGGAGACAAAAATGATGGGCAGGTCCAGCCCGCGCTTTTGCAGTTCTTCCTGCACGTTCAGTCCGCCCAGCCCGGGCATCCGCACATCCAGTACCACGCAGCCGGCGCGGACTGTGTCCAACGCGTCCAGAAACGCGCGGCCATCGCTGTAGGCGTTCACGGTCAGCCCCACCGATTCCAGCAGCCACTGGGTGGATTCCAGCATGCCGGCGTCGTCGTCCACGATGCAGACGGTGGTGGCAGGCGAGTGTTCAGTCATGGTCGGGGATCTCCGTAACCGTCGATGGATTCTTTGGGATGGCGCAGCGGGGGAAGCGGCAGGTCAGCGTCAGGCCGCCGGTGTGGGCGGGCCGGGCGTCCAGGAAGCCGCCAAACCCTTCGATGATCGAGCGGCTCATCGACAGGCCCAGACCCAGGCCCTTGGCTTTGCTGGTGTAAAAGGGCTGGAACATGCGGGCGATGCCCGGCTCGTCGAGACCCGGCCCCTGGTCGGTCACCTCGATCAGAGTTTCGCCGTTGTCGCTGACACAGGTGCGCAGCTCGATCGCCAGTTCGGTTGTCCCGGTGCCGTCCGGGCAGCGTTCGGCGTTGGCCTCCAGGCCGTTGCGGATCAGGTTGATCAACACCTGCTCGAGCAGTACCGGGTCGGCGACGATGACCGGGTTCTGCTCGCACAGGGATTGGTGGATCGCCATGCCGTTTTTCTCGGCCTCCCACTGGCACAGCCGGGCGACGTTGGCCACCACCTCGTTGATGGCAATCGGAGCCGTGCGTTTCTGGCCTTTGCGCAGGAAGGCCCGGAGCCGCTTGATGACTTCCGAGGCGCGATTGGCGTGGTGGATGATTTTGTGCAGCCCGTCGTCGACCCGGTCCAGGCAGTCGGGCTGGTGGCGGGCGTTGTGCAGGTAGCGCTGGCTGGCGCTGGCGAAGTTGACGATGGTCGCCAGCGGTTGGTTCATCTCATGGGCAATGCTGGATGCCAGTTCGCCCAGGGTGGCCAGCCGGGCGGCGTGGGCCAGTTCGTCGGCCAGCCGGCGGTTGTTTTCTTCGGACTGGACGCGGGCGGTGATGTCGCGGGACACGCTCACCACTTCCACCACGGCGCCGGTGTAGGTTTCCCGGATCGCCCGGCTGGCGATTTCCAGCCAGCGCTGGCTGCCATCGCGGTGCTGGATTTCAACGGTCATGGTGGCGTAGCCGTCGTCGCGCAGACGGTTGCGGGTTTCGGCCAGTTGGTCGGCGATGCGGTGGCCCCGGAACACCTCCTCCAGCGGTTTGCCCCGAAGCTCCTCCGGCCAGTAACCGAGCAGTCGCCAGGACGCGGGCGTGGCGTCGATAAAGCGGCCATCGGGGGCGTGGCGGGAAATCAGATCGGTGGTGTTTTCGGTGATCAGCCGGTACAGCCGGTTGGACTGGACCGCTTCCGCCCGCATCCGGATGTCGTCGGTGGCATCCCGGCCCCGGGCCAGCACGCGTTGGTGCTCTGGGTCGGGGATGAAGGTCCAGAGCAGGCTGCGCTCGCCGACCTGAGCTTCGACATCCTCAATAACCCGGTTCTGGCTCAGGCAGGATGTGGCCAGCGCATCGACATTGATCGGCAGCAGCGCCCGCTCGCCGGGCAGGGCCATGCGTGCGGACAGTGTCCGGGCCGCGGGGTTCGCCGCCAGGCACTGCCCGCTGGCGCTCAGAACCACCGAGGGTTGCGGGTCCGCGTCCGGCGGGCTAAACCAAGTGTTGGAGTTGTCTGTCATGAGGTTATAGTAAAAGCACTATAATACGTTGGTGTAATTTCTAGTTTGTTCTTGTTTAAATACTATGCCGGGCAGCACAAATTATAGCCATATTCGTGTTTTCTTCGGAAACGTTATCTGAGCGATAAGAACAACACAGTAAGAGGACCACGCCATGACCTCGATCTACGATCAGGACCTCGCGCCCGTTGAGGCCAACTACGCGGTGCAATCTCCCATTGATTTCATCGAACGCACCGCCAGTGTCTACCCGGACTACCCCGCCGTTGTTCACGGCGCGATCCGCTATACCTGGGCTCAGACCTACGAACGCTGTCGCCGTCTGGCCTCGGCCCTGAAAGGGCGGGGCATTGGCAAGGGCGACACCGTGGCGGTCATGCTGCCGAATATTCCGGCCATGGTCGAGTGTCATTTCGGCGTGCCGATGATCGGCGCGGTGCTGAACACCCTGAACGTGCGGCTGGACGCCGAGGCCATTGCCTTCATGCTCGGCCACGGCGAGGCTAAGGTGGTGATCGCCGATCGGGAGTTTGGGGAGGTGATTCGGGACGCGGTCAGCCGGCTTGAGACCAAACCGCTGATCATCGATGTGGACGACCCCGAGTACGGCGAGGGCGTACAGGTCAGCGATCTGGACTACGAGGCGTTTTTGCAGGAGGGCGATCCGGCCTTCCAGTGGCAGTTCCCGGACAACGAATGGGACGCCATTTCCCTGAACTACACCTCCGGCACCACCGGCAATCCCAAGGGCGTGGTCTACCACCACCGTGGCGCCTATCTGAACGCGCTGGGCAACCAGACGGTCTGGTCCATGGAAATGCACCCGGTCTATCTGTGGACGCTGCCGATGTTCCACTGCAACGGCTGGTGCTTCCCCTGGACGGTGACGGCGCTGGCGGGCACCCATGTGTGCCTGCGCCGGGTGGACCCGGAAAAGATCCTGCAGCTGATCCGGGATCATCAGGTCACCCACATGTGCGGCGCCCCGATCGTGCTCAACGCGCTGCTGAACGCGCCGGCGGCCGCCAAAGCCGGTATTGACCACGAAGTGAAATCGATGACCGCAGGCGCGGCGCCCCCCGCTCAGGTGATCGGTGCGGTCGAGGAAATGGGCATCAAGGTGACGCACGTCTACGGCCTGACCGAGGTGTACGGGCCGGTCACCGTCTGTGCCTGGAAAGCCGAGTGGGACGAGTTGCCGCTGGAGCAACGGGCCCGGATCAAGGCGCGTCAGGGCGTGCGCTACCACACCCTGGCGGGCACCATGGTGGGCGACCCGAACACCATGGAGCCGGTGCCCAAGGACGGCAAAACCATCGGTGAGATTTTCCTGCGCGGCAACACCGTGATGAAGGGCTACCTGAAGAATCCGAAAGCCACCGCCGAGGCCTTCCGCGGCGGCTGGTTCCACACCGGGGATCTGGCCGTGTGGCATGAGGACGGCTACATGGAAATCAAGGATCGTCTGAAAGACATCATCATTTCCGGTGGTGAGAACATTTCCACCATTGAGGTCGAGGACACCCTGTACCGGCACCCGGCGGTGCTGGAGGCGGCGGTGGTCGCCCGTCCGGATGAGAAGTGGGGCGAAACCCCCTGTGCTTTCGTCACCCTCAAGCCGGAGGCCGGCGAGGTGTCTGAAGAGGACATCATCAACTTCTGTCGCGAGCACCTGGCGCGCTTCAAGGTGCCCAAGACCGTGGTGTTCACCGATCTGCCCAAGACTTCCACGGGCAAGATCCAGAAGTTCGTGCTGCGGGATCAGGCCAAGGCACTGAACTGATGCACTGACGGCTGCGCCGGCCGGCGCAGCCGTAATTCCACAACAACAACTCAGTTTGGCACACGCCCTGCGGCGTGCGCCCGGAGATCCCTTTATGCAAATGTTTCACCGAAAGCACGGCGAAGAACAACCATACTGGCCCGCCGGGCCGTTCAAAATCCGGCTGCCGTTTGTCCACTACCGCTGGGAATTTGCGGAAATGGTGCAGGCGCTCATCATGTTCGTGGTCAGCCTGGCGATGATTCCCCTGCTGGAAAAGTATCTCGGTGTGCCTTACGACGTGGCGCTGGCCTATGTCGTGATCTGTGGCATCGGTTTCATGTTGCCGGCGCTGCTTGGGGTGCCGCTGGTGCCCGGCTGGATCACCCCCGGTATTCCCGTGGTGCTGCTGTTTCTGTCGGACTACCAGCCCGGACCGGAGGCCATCCAGGCGCTGTTTGCGCTGCAGTTCCTGGTGTTTCTCATTTTCCTGGTGCTCGGGGTCACGCGCCTTGGCAGCAAGCTGGTGGAACTGATTCCCCGGTCGATGAAAGGCGGCATCATCATCGGTGCGGGCATCGCCGCGTTGATGGGCGAAATCGAGGCCGGCGGGCGCCTGGCCAACACCCCGATCTCCCTGATCATCGGCGGTCTGGTGTGTCTGTACCTGATGTTCTCGGCCTCGTTCAAGGGCTTCGTTGAGAGCAACTCCATCGCCCGCAAGATCGCCAATTACGGCATGGTGCCGGGCATGGTGGTGGCTATCCTGGTGGGCTTTGCCACCGGTGAGTACGCGGTGCCGAAGGTGGAGTGGGGGATTACCAAACCGGCCTTCGATGAACTCTGGAACTACCTGCCATTCGCGGTCGGCTTCCCGGATGCCTCGGTGTTCCTGTACGCCATCCCGACCGCCGTGATTGCCTATGTGATTGCCTTTGGCGATATCGTGGTGGGCCAGTCGCTGATGAGCCGGGTGGATCACCTGCGTAAGGACGAGGACATCGACAGCAGCGTCGACCGGGTGCATCTGGTGACGGCCATCCGCAACGGCATGCACAGTTTCTTCGCGCCATACCCGGGCCTGGCCGGCCCGATCTGGACGGCGGTAACCGCAACCATGGCCGAGCGCTACAAGTACGGCCGCAACGCCATGGACTCGATCTACAGCGGTGGCGGCACCTTCTGGATCACCGGCTTCATCGCCTTGTTCATCCTGCCGCTGGTGAGCTTCTTCCAGCCGGTGCTGCCCATCGCGCTGTCCCTGACCCTGCTGTTGACCGGCTATATCTGCCTGATGGTCGGGCTGGAGCAGCTGGAGAACAACACCGAGCGCGGCATCGCCGGCACCATGGGTGTGGTTCTGGCGGTCTACGGCGCGGGCTGGGGCCTGGCCACCGGCGCGGTGCTGTACCTGTTGATTGAGCGCACCAAATTGCTGAGTTTTACCGCCGACCCGGAAGCGCCGGGCGTGCGGGCGGCAGAAGAGCACTGACACCACCGCCTCGGGCACGAGGCGGAAACCCCTCTGTGTGTCCTTGGGAGGTATCGGCCTTGGCCATACCTCCCTTTTTTTGTCCGAGGTCTGACACATTGTCATATTGTGACAATGTGTCGATATCAGTGCCTGTCGCCTTTCCCGCCGTCGCCGAACGGGTTTACACTGATCTGGCTGATTAAAAAATGTCCGCTGTTGGCTGTATAACAACAACCGAAACAACAGGAGGCCGCCATGTCTGTCAGCTCTACCCCCGAGGGGGTGTCCGTCCAGCCCCGGCACATCCGCTTTGATGTCCGCGAAGACCTCAAACGGCTCTGGCACGGCAACGATGCGTTCCGCACCGCGTTCTTCAACGCCCTGTCGCTGCAGTTTCCCGATGGCGAGCAGCAGTTCATCAATGCGGTCCGGCTGTACCGGGATCGCATCGACGATCCCAAGCTGAAACAGGAAATCCGGGGCTTTATCGGCCAGGAGGCCCTGCACAGCCGGGAGCACAAGGACTACAACGAAGCGCTGCGGGCCAGAGGCTACGACATCGACGCCATCGATGCCCGCTTCCGTCGCCACATGGCCTGGGTCGGGAACCTGCCACCAAGCCGGCAACTGGCCGGCACCTGTGCTGCGGAGCATTACACGGCGGTGCTGGCCAACGCCATCCTGAAGCATCCCGAGTGGATGGAAGACGCCAGCCCGGACATGCGCCGGTTGTGGCGCTGGCACGCGATCGAGGAAACCGAGCACAAGTCCGTCGCGTTTGATGTCTACCGGGCCTGCGTCGGCGATGAGCGACTGCGCCGCATCGTGTTTCTGTTCGTGACCTGGAATTTCTTCAAGTACACCTTCCTCAATACCTGCAGCCTGCTGAAAACCGACGGCAAGCTCTGGAGCCTGAAAACCTGGCTCGGCGGGCTGAATTTCCTTTGGGGCCGGCCGGGAATCATCCGCCGCTGCCTGCCGGAGTTTCTGGCCTATTTGCGCAAGGATTTTCATCCCTGGCAGCAGGACAACCGGGCCCTGCTGAACGAAAACCTCAAAGAGCTGGAAGCCTCGACCGGCGCCACAGGCTAGAACAGGCGCGGTTCGGATCGTTGGCCGAATCTGCCGGCGATCCGGGTCGATCCGGTTGCTGAAATTTTGACCGGTGTGTGTAAGACTGTTCGCCCAACACTACAACAATAAAGGGCGTGCCCAAGGCGGAAACGCCCGCTGCAGGAGGCTTCCACCATGCGAGTAGGTTTGATCGTCGATTCGGCCTGCGACTTGCCCTACGAATTCAGCCGCAAACACGATCTGTTCATTCTTCCGGTCACCGCCGTCATCGACGGCCAGACTTACATCGACGAGCACGATCCGGTCCGGACTCAGGAGTTCTACCAGAGCGGCCTGCTCCAGAAAGGCCATCAGGCGGAAACCCGGGCCTTCAGTGCCGAGCAGATCTACGATCTGTTCATGGAAAAGATCGTGACCCAGTTTGACGTCGCGATCTGCGAGACGGTCACCCGCAGCCGGAGCCTGATTTATCAGAACGCCACCGAAGCCATGAACAGCGTGCTGGCGAATTATGAAAAAGCCAGAGCCGCCGCTGGCCGGGAAGGCAAGTTTTCCATGCGGGTGATCGACAGCAAGCAGATCTTCGCCGGCCAGGGGTTGCTGGCGGCCCACACCCTGCGCCTGATCCAGCAGAAAATGTCCAAGAACGCCCTCCGCCACGAGGTGGAAACCTTCACCGACCGGATCTACACCTGTGTGATTCCCCGTGACCTGCATTACATCCGTGAGCGGGCCCGGCGCCGGGGCGACAAGAGCGTGTCGGCGCTGGTGGCGTTTCTGGGCAAGGCCCTGAACATCACTCCGGTGATTTTCGGGCAGGGCGCCGAGGGGCAGCCGGTGGCCAAGACCCGCAGCTTCGATGTCGCGGTGGAAAAGGTGATGAACTACGCCACCGCCCGGGTGGAAGCGGGGTTGCTGACGCCTTATGTCAGCCTGTCCTGCGGCCTGAGCTGGACCGACATCGAAGACCTGCCCGGGCTGAACCGGTTGCGCGACGCCTGTGAGCGCAACGGCGTGGAACTGCTGTTGTCGCAAATGGGCATCACCAGCAGCATCTACGTTGGCCCCGGCAGTCTCTGCCTGGCGCTGGCGGCAGAGCCGCATACCTTCAACGATTTCCAATAGCCCGGCGCAATCCGGGCCGGTGTGCCGGTCTGGGGACTGGCTCTGCCGCTGCCCGCCCGCCGCATCTGCGGCAAACCGAATCCCCCTTCGTTCGTGTTAGCCTCCGGTTGAGGTCGGCGTTGTGCCGGCCCGGCCCCATTTCGTTTCGTGACAGGACGCTTTATGACCAAGACCGACACTGACCTTGCCAACGCGCTGCTGGACGCCCATGTCCGGCATGAGGTGGCTGCGCTCAAGGGCGCCAAACTCCGGAAGTTTCTGGAGGCGGAGGTGGATGAGTTGCTGGCCCTGGCCGAGACCGTCACTCTGGATCGGGTCACCAGTGTTGACCAGGTGATGGGTGTGATCCGGCGGGTGGTGATCGACATGGAGCTGGACCCAGGCATTCCCGATCTGGCGGCAGACATGGCGACCCAGGTGCTGAACGCCGAGGTGCAGGCGCAGACCCGGCTGGGCGACATTCTCAGCCGTGACCAGGTGACCGGGTTTCTGGAACAGGCGATGGAATTGCGCCAGCAGCGCGAGCGGGTCATCAGCGAGATCATGGCCCATCCGGTGTACCAGGAACTGGTGTCCAACGTGGTGTATCACGGCCTGGTCAACTACCTCTACGAGGACAACCTGCTGACCCGCTCGGTGCCCGGCGTGGGCTCGATGATGAAGTTCGGAAAGAAAATGGCCAACAAGGCCGTGCCCGGACTGGATGAGACCTTTGAGCGCCGCATCAAGGCCTGGTTGTCCGACAGCCTGCCCGGACTGATCGCACGGAGCGAACAGTTCCTGCATCGGGCGTTCAGCGACGAGGAGCTGAGCGACAGTGTGATGGCCGCCTGGGTGGCCCTGGAAGACCGGACCCTCGCCGAACTGCAGGAGGGGCTGGGCGATGTCCAGCTGCAGGAGTTCGTGGTGCTTGGCTACGAGTTCTGGCTGCAGTTCCGCCAAACCGGGTATTTCGAGGCCTGTGCCCGGGCGGTGGTGGAGCATTTGTTCGCCCGCTATGGCAACCAGCCGTTGCAGGCCCTGTTAACGGACGTCGGCGTTAACCGTGAGGTGATTCTGGCGGAGGTGCACGCTTACGTCCTTCCGCTGATGGACGTGTTGCACGAAGAGGGCTATGTTGAGGCCCTGGTGCGTCGCCGGCTGGCCCCGTTCTACCGCTCGGCCGCGGCGCGTAAGCTGCTGTCCGGGCAAGGCTGATCTGCGCCCGGCCGCTTGTTGGTGACGATGAGGCATGTCCGACTTGCTGTGGGCCTATCTGGCGGCCATTACTCTGCTGACCGTGACACCAGGGGTC
>JBPEXU010000003.1:0-9034 GCA_052031225.1 Marinobacter sp.
GGACGACGGCTGGAAGGAAAAAACCTGACCGCCTATCCGCATGCGAGGCCTCGTCACCCGGCGAGGCCTCGTGCTATCCGGGATCAGTGCACCGACGACCCCTTCTTCGGTTTGTTGCCGAAGCAGACCTGGAACACGTCGTTGTAGTGCTTGGCGAAATTGACCGACAGTCCGTCTTTCAGGTAGTCCGGCAGTTCCTCGTAATCGCCCCGATTGGCCTCCGGCAGAATGAGGTTGTTCACCTTCTGCCGGCGCGCGGCGATGACCTTTTCCCGAATGCCACCCACGGGCAGTACCTGGCCGGTCAGGGTCAGTTCGCCGGTCATGGCCACGTTTTGCTGCGGCGCTTCTTTGCGCGCAATCGACAGTAACGCGGTGGCCATGGTGATGCCGGCGCTGGGGCCATCCTTCGGCGTGGCCCCCTCCGGTACGTGCAGGTGCACGAACGAGGTGTCAAAGAACGCCGGGTCCGCCTTGAATCGCTTCAGGTTCGAGGACACGAAGCTGTAGGCGATTTCCGCCGATTCCTTCATCACGTCGCCGAGCTGTCCGGTCAGTTTGAAGCCGCGCTGGCTGCTGTGGATCCGGGACGCTTCGATGCTGAGTGTCGCGCCCCCCATGGCGGTCCAGGCCAGGCCGGTGACCACGCCCACGCCTTTCAGGGCTTTCTCTTTCCGGAACGACGGCTGGCCCAGGTAGTCGGTCAGATCCGACACCCCCACCCGTACCGGTTTGTCCGGGTTTTCCAGCAGTTTCACGATGCCTTTGCGGACGATTTTGTGCAGCAGCTTTTCCAGATTGCGGACCCCGGCTTCTCGGGCGTAGCCTTCAATCACCTGGCGCAGCGCCGCGTCGGTGATGCTGAGCTGCTTCTTCAACAGCCCGGCGCGTTTGAGCAGTCTCGGCACCAGATAGTGCTTGGCAATTGCCAGCTTTTCCTCGGCGATGTAGCCGGACAGCCGGATCACATCCATCCGGTCGAGCAGGGGCCGGGGGATGGTGTCGAGCTGGTTGGCGGTGCAGATAAACAGCACCTTGGACAGATCCATCCGGACATCCAGGTAGTGATCCAGGAATTCCCGGTTCTGCTCCGGGTCCAGGGTCTCCAGCAAGGCGGAGGCGGGGTCGCCCTGATACGAGGCACCGATCTTGTCGATTTCATCCAGCATGATCACCGGGTTGGCAACCTTGGTGTCTTTCAGCGCCTGAACAAACTTGCCGGGCATGGCGCCGATGTAGGTGCGCCGGTGGCCCTTGATCTCCGCTTCATCGCGCATGCCACCAACGCTGAACCGGTAAAACTTGCGACCCAGGGCGTCGGCGATGGAGTGGCCGATGGAGGTCTTGCCGACGCCGGGCGGGCCGACCAGCAGCAGAATGGAGCCGCTGACCTCGCCCTTGAAAGCGCCTTCGGCGAGGAATTCGATGATCCGGTTCTTGACGTCGTCCAGACCGTCGTGGTCGCGGTCGAGAATGCGTCGGGCCTCGCTCAGGTCAAAATGGTCCTCCGAATGCACGCCCCAGGGCACCTGGGTGAGCCAGTCCAGGTAGTTGCGGGTGACGCCATACTCCGGGGACCCCTGTTCCAGCACCTGGAGTTTCTGAATTTCCTCCTCGAAACGTGCTTGCACCGGGTCCGGCGGATCCAGCTCGGCCATGCGCGCCCGGAATCGCTCGACATCGGCGGTCTTGTCGTCCTTGGCCATGCCCAGTTCGCGCTGGATGACCTTGAGCTGCTCTTTCAGGAAGAATTCGCGCTGGTGCTTCTGGACCTTCTCGTTCACCTCTTCGCTGATTTCGGATTGCAGCCGGGCCACCTCCTGCTCTTTGCGCATCAGCAACAGCACCTTTTCCATGCGCCGGAGCAGCGGCACAGTGTCGAGAACGTCCTGCAGTTCCGTTCCGGGCGCGCTGGTCATGGACGCGCCGAAGTCCGCCAGTGGCGAGCTGTCATCCGGGCCGAAGCGCGACAGGTACTGCTTGACCTCCTCGCCGTACAGCGGGTTGGTGCGCAGCAATTCCTTGATCGCGCTGATGATCGCCAGGGTGTAGGCCTTCAGTTCATCGGCGTCCTCGTCCGGTTCGGTCGGATACTCCACTTCCACCAGGTATGGCGGTTTGCGGCGCAGCCACTGGACGATCCGGAACCGCTGCAGGCCCTGGGCGATGAACTGAACCTTGCCGCCGTCCTTCTGGGCATGGTGCACCCGCACGGCGCAGCCCATGGTCTGAAGCTGGTCGGAGGCCGGGATGCCGCCTTCGGCATCGTGGTCTTCCACGAAGCAGATGCCGAGCACTTTGTGGTCGGTTTCACCCACCCGCTTGAGGGTTTCCTGCCACGGGTCCTGATTGACCACCACCGGTTGCACCTGGGCCGGGAAGAAGGGGCGGTTCGATACCGGCAACACGTACATGCGCCGTGGCATGATGTGTTGGGGCAGGGCGAGGCTTTTGCTGTGCTCGTCCTTGCCGATGTATTCGGTCACGTCCTCTTCGAATTCGTCAAAACGGTCTTTGCGGTTGTCGTCGTTCATGCCGTCGAGTGTCCATCCAAAGTGGTTTCCGGGCGGGCTGTGGTTTACCGGTGGTACCCGCGCTCGTGTGTTACAGCGTATGTGGCGGCAGTTCCGGCTATTTCAAGGACAAGGCTCACCATGCTTGATTTTCCGGGCATGGCCCCCATCATGCTGGCAGACACAACCATTTACCGACAGGGTCAGATAAGCCGATGAGTAACTCGCCGTACGTTTTCGAAGCCACCATGGACAACTTCCAGCAGAAGGTCATGGACGCTTCTGCCCAGACCCCCGTGCTGATCGATGTCTGGGCCGACTGGTGCGCGCCCTGCAAGCAACTGATGCCGGTGCTGGAGAAGCTGGCTCAGGAGTACGACGGCGCGTTTCTGCTCGCCAAAGTGAATGCCGATGAACAGCAGCAGTTGACGGCGAGCCTCGGGGTGCGCAGCCTGCCGACCGTCATCCTGGTCAAGAACGGTCAGGCGGTGGACGGCTTCAACGGCGCTTTGCCGGAGGGCGAGGTGCGTAAGATACTCGACAAACACGTCGAGGCACCCAAGGAAGACCCCTACGACACGGCGCACCGGCTGTGGAACGACGGCGACCTGGACGGCGCGCTGGCGATCCTGTCCGAGCTCAACCAGAAAGACCCGGACAACCTGAAAGTGCTCATCGATCTGGCCCAGCTCAAAGCCGAAACCGGTGATCTGGACACCGCCGAGCAGGTGCTGGACAGCCTGCCACCGGAAGAGAAAATGCAGCCCCAGGCAAAACAGCTGGCGGCACGCGTCAAGTTCATGAAACAGGCGGGCGAACTGCCGCCGGTGGCGGAGCTGGAACAGCGGCTCGCTGACAACCCTGACAATCCGGAAGCCTTGCACCAGCTGGCGCTGCAGCACGTGCTGCGGGACAACAACGCCGAAGCCATGGAGTTGCTGATCCGGCTGATGCAGGCCGACAGTTCGTACAAAGACGGCATCGCCAAAACCACCCTGATCGAGCTGTTCGACAAGCTTGGCAACAGCAACCCGGATGTCCGGACGTACCGGCGCAAGCTGTACACGCTGATGCACTGACGCCGTTACTGAGTCCCCTGCACTTGCGCCAGCAGCCAGTGCTCAAAGCACCGCAACGCCGTCCGCTCACTCTGGGCCTTGGGATACGTCAGGTAGAAGCCGCTGGTGTCGGCCTGGGTATGGTTGCAGGCTAACGCCAGCCGGCCGCTCCTGAGATCGTTTTCGATGAAATGGCGGTCGGCCAGGCCGATCACGTCACCCGCCTGTACCGCCTCCAGAACCTGCGCCACACCCTGCACTTCGATGCCGGCGAGCGTGGCCGGTGGCCTGACGCCGGCGGATATTAGCCATTGCCGCCACTGGTCGGGGTACAGCGTGTTGTGGACCAGAGGCTGTGATGCGATCTGCTCTGGCGTCAGTGGTCCGGTTTGCCGGTGAATCAGGTCCGGGTGGCAGACGGCGACGGTGCGCGCACAGAACAGAAGTGTGGATTGAAGTTCGGGCCAATGGCCGTCGCCTATGCGAACCGCGGCATCGATGCCGTCGTTGTGGAAGTCGGTCATGGTACTGGTGGCAATGACCGATAGGCTGATGTCCGGGTGTTGCGTCCGGAAGTCCTTCAGGCGTGGCAGCAGCCAGCGGGTGGCGAATACCGGCGCTACCGAAAGCGCCAGCGAGCGGTCCTCCGGGCTGCGCAGGGCACGATCGCTTGCCTGGTGCAATTGCTTCAGGGGTTCCCGGATGTCCAGATACAGTTGCCGTCCCCGGTCGGTCAGCTCGACACGTTTGTCGTAACGCTCGAACAGGGCGTAGCCCAGCCGCGATTCCAGGTGTCGGATTTGATGGCTCACCGCCGACGGCGTTACATGCAGCCGGTCCGCGGCTTTCTGAAAGCTGAGTGTCTGAGCCGCAGTTGCGAACGTGTTGAGGTTCTGTAGTGAAAGTCTGGCGCGCATACGCATGAGCTTACCTCATCCATGGCGCAAGAATAAGTCCTTTGTCGTGGCAGTAGCTGATCTCTAGTCTGGCAGTACAGAGAAGGTGGAGGTCAGGTTATGTTCAGTCAATCGGTCGTTTGCAAGGCTCGCGAGAGCAGGAGTATCGATTACGCCTATTACGACAAGCGCGCACGTCAACTGAGGTCTGCGGCGGTGCGGCGGGGACTTGGTCGTATGTGGTCGTGGTGGCGTCGGCAGTGGGCGCGTATGCCGGGGCAGGGCGGAGGGGCCGATCGCGTCAGGTCGGTGCCGGTGGGAAAGTGAGTCGTCGTTTTCGAGCGCTTGCCCGAATGAGGTTGGTTCAAAGGAAAAGCCGGACATCGAGTCCGGCTTTTCGGGGTCAGGCTGAGATTCAGCCGTTGCCTTTCTTCATCGTTTCGTACTCGTCCTCAAAGAAGAACTTGTCTTCCCCGAGCGCCGGTTCCAGCTCGTGCAGCCAGGTGGCCGTGTCGCTGTATTTAGCGAAGAACGGGCGCTGTACCCAGTCCGGGTTGCGGCCCTGCAGGAAGCGCAGCACGAACACCTTTTCGCCCTGGATTTCCGTCACGCCCTGGATTTCCACCTTGCCCGGGCCGGCGCTCATGGAGGGGCCGCGGGCAGTCCGGCTCAGCCCAGACACCTGCTTGATGGCTTCGCGGTAAATCTCGTAGGCGCGGGCCAGTGGCACCTCGAAGTAGTTTTTGGCGCCGGTGTCGCGCTCGACAAACATGTAGTACGGGATGATGCCCAGGCGCACCTGTTTCTTCCACAGTTTCGCCCAGTCATCGGCGTTGTCGTTGACGTGCCGGATCAGCGGTCCCTGGGCGCGGATTTCGGCGCCGGTGGCGCGGATGCGGCGGATGGCTTCCTCGGCAATGTCGGTGCTGATTTCCTGCCAGTGGTTGTAGTGCGCCATCAGGGCCACGTGTTTGCCGGCGTCCACCAGGCGGGCGAACAGTTCCAGCAGCTCGTCGGCGTCGTTGTCGGTCACGAACCGATAGGGCCAGAAGGTCAGAGCCTTGGTGCCGATGCGGATGGTCTGAATGTGGTCAAACTCCGGTTCCAGCAGGGGTTCGAGATACTGCACCAGGTTTTTGGTTTTCATCACCATCGGGTCGCCGCCGGTCACCAGCAGGTCGGTGACTTCCGGGTGGGCTTTCAGATAGCCGTGCAGTTTTTCCGCTTCGGTGCTGGCCATCTTGAGGTCTTTGTCGCCAACAAACTGGGCCCAACGGAAACAGAAGGTGCAGTAGGAATGACAGGTCTGGCCCTGAGCCGGGAAGAACAGCACCGTTTCCCGGTACTTGTGCTGCAGGCCGTTGAGTTTTTCGCCATCCAGTTCCGGAATGTTCATTTCCATCTGTCCGGCCGGGTGCGGGTTCAGTTCGTCCCGGATTTCCTTGGCAGCGGCCTGAATGGCCTGTTTGTCGGCGCCTTCCCGGTGCAGCTTCGCCATGCGCTCGAAGTGCTCGTCTTTGAGCATGCCTTTTTGCGGAAATACCAGTTGATAAATCGGGTCGTTGGGAACCTTGTCCCAGTTGATCAATTCGTTAATGACATATTCGTTGACCCGGAACGGCAGCACGCTGGCCACCACTTTCATTTCAAAACGGGTCTCTTCCGGGAGCTTCTTTATGACCTCGATTTTGTCGAGCTGGCGGTCGGTATAGACCTTAAAGCGCCGTTCCTCGAACTCCGCAGTGGGGATTCGATTGGGAAAGGTGACGATGGAGTTCATAGCTCGCCCTCTGTGGTGTGTTGAAAACCGCCCCGTCTGACTGGTCGGACCAGTGGGGTGTTGGTGGAAAAACGGGCGAAACAGTATACCGAAACCTAAATTTATTTTCAGGTCTAATGAAAGCGAGGTGCGGAATGCCGCCGAAGCTGAGAGATGTTCGCTGAAAACTCGTTGAAAATTCAGAAAAAAGCTGTGAGGGAGTGGATTGGTGGCTTAGAAATCGTTTCGTGTCGCTATGAATTTGCTGCGACTCAAGGGGCTACGACCTTGGTCGGAGTCTGGTTGTCTGGTTACTAAAAAAACGTCATTCTTGCGCAAGTAGCCCGAAGAGATGCCAATATTCTGGCTTTAACGGCCAAGATGTCTGCAAAGTGCAATCAAAATGTAGTAATAAAACTACGGTTGGCGCTGTCGAGGCGAATCTGAACGCTGTGCGTTGTCCGCAAGTCCGCGTCGGGGTCGGGCCAGGCGGGCAAAGTCCGGGACCTGATCTATGCTTGATGAAGTTCCTGAGCGCCGGCAGCACCACAACCAGGCGTAGACACCTATAACAAGACTCTGCATTTCAGCGCAGCTTAACGACACCGCAAAGCGCCCGGGCCAATACAAGCAGGGCCGGCGCAGCTTTTTTAATGCCAAGGGGAGGGTTTGATGTACCAGGACGATGATCCCATCGAAACCAGTGAATGGCTTGACGCACTGGAATCTCTGATTGAGAACGAGGGCGTTGAGCGCGCCAAATTCATTCTGGAGCGGCTGTCCGAGCGCGCCAGCCGCGACGGTACCGAGCTGCCGTATTCCATCACCACGCCCTTCCGGAACTCCATCCCGGTCACCGACGAAGCGCGTATGCCCGGCGACCTGTTCATGGAGCGGCGGATTCGCTCGCTGATTCGCTGGAACGCGATGGCGATGGTGGTTCGTGCCAATAAGCGCCCAGGCGATCTGGGTGGCCACATCTCCACCTTCTCCTCCGCTGCGACCCTATACGATGTTGGCTTCAATTACTTCTTCCACGGTGGCGATGAGAAGCGGGAATCGGATCTGGTGTATTTCCAGGGCCACGCCGCGCCCGGCATCTACGCCCGCTCGTTCCTGGAGGGGCGTTTTGACGAAGCCCAGCTCGACAAGTACCGGGAAGAAGTCGACGGCGAAGGATTGTCGTCCTATCCGCATCCCTGGTTGATGCCGGATTACTGGCAGTTCCCCACCGTATCCATGGGCCTGGGGCCGATTCAGGCCATCTATCAGGCGCATGTGATGAAGTACCTGCACAGCCGCGAGCTGATCGACATGGACGGCCGCAAGGTCTGGTGCTTTGTGGGCGACGGTGAGTGCGACGAACCCGAAACTCTGGGCTCCATTTCCAAGGCGGGGCGCGAGAAGCTCGACAACCTGATCTTTGTGGTCAACTGCAACCTGCAGCGTCTGGATGGTCCGGTGCGCGGCAACGGCAAGATCATTCAGGAGCTGGAAGGTATCTTCCGGGGGGCCGGCTGGAACGTGATCAAAGTGGTCTGGGGCCGGATGTGGGACCCGCTGTTCGAGAAGGACGAAGACGGCCTGTTGCAGCGTGCCATGGATGAAATCTGCGACGGTGACCTGCAGAACTACTCCGCCAACGGCCCGGCCTACACCCGCAAGGAGTTCTTCGGCAAGTACCCGGAGCTGGCCAAGCTGGCGGAAAATCTGTCCGATGAAGACATCAACAAGCTCAACCGGGGTGGCCACGACCCATACAAGGTGTATGCCGCGTACCATAAGGCGGTGCACGAGGCGAACGGCCGCCCGACGGTGATTCTGGCGCACACCATCAAAGGCTACGGCTTTGGCGCCGCCGGTGAGGCAAAAAACACGGCGCACTCGCTGAAAAAACTGGATATCGACACCCTGAAAGCGTTCCGGGACCGCTTCGGCGTGCCGCTGAAGGACGACGAGCTGGAGGAGGTGCCTTACTACCGGCCCGCGCCCGACAGCCCGGAAATGGTCTACATGAAGAAGCGCCGGCAGGACCTGGGCGGGTTCTATCCCAAGCGCCGCAAGGACTGTCAGCCGTTGCAGATCCCCGAGCTGAGTGTGTTCAAACAGGTGCTGGAAGGCTCCGGCGGCCGGGAAATCTCCACCACCATGGGCTTCGTCCGCATTCTGAGCGCGCTGGTGAAGGACAAGCGTATCGGTAAACGCATTGTGCCGATTGTGCCCGACGAAGCGCGTACCTTTGGTATGGAAGGAATGTTCCGGCAGCTGGGTATCTACACCTCCGAGGGTCAGAAGTACGTGCCCCAGGACCGGGACCAGATCATGTACTACCGGGAGGACAAGAAGGGTCAGATCCTCCAGGAAGGGATCAACGAGGACGGTGCCATGGCGGCCTGGATGGCGGCGGCCACCTCTTACAGCACCAACAACTTCCCGCTGATTCCGTTCTACGTGTTCTATTCCATGTTCGGGTTTCAGCGGGTCGGCGACCTGGCGTGGGCTTCGGGCGACATTCAGGCCCGCGGCTTCCTGATCGGCGGTACCGCCGGCCGCACGACGCTCAACGGCGAGGGGTTGCAGCACCAGGACGGTCACAGCCACATCCTGGCCAATACCATCCCCAACTGTAAGGCCTACGATCCGGCTTACGCCTACGAGATGGCGGTGGTGATCCGTCACGGTATGAAGGAGATGTTCGAGGAGAACAAGAACGTCTTCTACTACCTGACCATCGAGAACGAGAACTACGAGCAGCCGGCGATGCCCGAGGGCTGTGAAGACGGCATCATCAAGGGCATGTACAAGTTC
>JBPEXU010000030.1:0-4275 GCA_052031225.1 Marinobacter sp.
ATGTCGCGGGTGCGCTGGCGTTTGTGCTGATTTACGTCTGGAGCTACCGCCGGGCCGGTACCGGACGCGAGGCCGACCAGCGGCCCGTGCGGTGATGGCGATGGCATGAGCTTCACGGACATTCTGGCGCTCTGGCTGATCGGCGGCATCGCCGGATTTATCAATGTCTTGTCCGCTGGCGGCTCGATGCTGACCCTGCCGTTGCTGATGTTCCTAGGGTTGCCGCCCCAGGTGGCCAACGGCACCAACCGGGTCGCGGTGACGCTGCAGAGTGTCACCGCCGTCGGCAGTTTCTACCGCAAAGGCCACGGTCATTTGGCGGTCAGTGTTCGTCTGGCCATACCGGCCGTGCTGGGGGCGCTGGTCGGTGCCTGGGTTGCGACCTGGGTGCCCGATGCCGTGTTCGAAGCGGTGCTGATCGCGGCCATGATTGGCGCCTCGGTCTTCATGCTCGTGCCCCAGCCAACGCTCGATACCCGGCCGCTCACGGTCGACCGGCTCAGCCCGGGGTTGTACCTTGCGATGTTCGTGATTGGCGGCTACGGCGGCTTCATTCAGGTGGGGGTTGGCATTCTGTTTCTGGTGGTGCTGTACCACATGCTCAGAATCGATCTGCCCCAGGTCAATGTGCTCAAGGTGGCGATTGTGCTGCCGTTTACCTTCGCCGCGCTCTGTGTCTTTGCGGTCAACGATCAGGTGCGCTGGGGCATGGGGTTGACCCTGGCGCTGGGTAACATCGTCGGGGCCTTTATCGCCGTCCGAGTCAATCTCAGCTCGGAGGGTGCCCGCTGGGTTCGGTGGCTGACGTTGCTGATGGTGGCGGCCATTCTGGTGCGTCTGGTGCTGACCTGAGTGCCAAAAAAAACGCCAGCCCGGAGGCTGGCGTTTGCACTGGGTCACACCCCGAAGGTGGCCTTAGCCAACGTTGGCCTCGGCCGCTTTCTTGGTGTACTCCTCCATCTGGTCGAAGTTGAGATACTTGTAGATCTCTTTCGACATGCTGTTCAGATCCTTGGCGTACTCCATGTACTCCTCCGGCGTCGGCAGCTTGCCCAGCACCGCGCCGACCGCCGCCAGCTCGGCAGAGGTCAGGTACACGTTGGCGCCATCGCCCAGACGGTTCGGGAAGTTCCGGGTGGAGGTGGACAGCACGGTTGACTTCGGAGCCACCCGCGCCTGGTTACCCATACACAGAGAACAGCCCGGCATTTCGGTGCGGACACCGGCTGTACCGTAGGTGTTGAAGTAGCCTTCCTCCATCAGCTGGGCCTGATCCATCTTGGTGGGCGGAGACATCCACAGGCGGGTGCTCAGCGCGCCCTTGTGCTGCTCAAGCAGCTTGCCGGCGGCGCGGAAGTGACCGATGTTGGTCATGCAGGAGCCGATGAACACTTCGTCCACCTTGTCGCCCGCCACTTCGGACAGGAACTTGGCGTCGTCCGGATCGTTCGGGCAGCAGACGATCGGCTCCTTGATTTCCGACAGATCGATTTCGAGTACGTGTGCGTACTCGGCGTCCTTGTCGGCGCGCATCAGCTTCGGATTCTTCAGCCACTCTTCCATCTGCTGGGCACGACGCTCCAGCGTACGCGGGTCGCCATAGCCTTCGGCGATCATCCAGCGCAGCATCACGATGTTGGAGCGCAGGTACTCGGCAACGGATTCTTCAGACAGGTTGATGGTACAACCGGCGGCGGAACGCTCAGCGGAGGCGTCGGACAGCTCGAACGCCTGCTCAACGGTCAGGTGTTCCAGACCCTCGATCTCCAGGATGCGGCCGGAGAACTCGTTGATCTTACCTTTCTTCTCAACGGTCAGGATGCCCTGCTTGATGCCGTACAGCGGGATCGCATGAACCAGGTCACGCAGCGTAATACCCGGCTGCATCTCGCCCTTGAAGCGGACCAGAACGGATTCCGGCATGTCCAGCGGCATAACGCCCGTGGCGGCGGCGAACGCCACCAGGCCGGACCCGGCCGGGAAGGAGATACCCATCGGGAAACGGGTGTGGGAGTCACCACCGGTGCCCACAGTATCCGGCAGCAGCATGCGGTTCAGCCAGGAGTGGATGATACCGTCGCCCGGACGCAGGGAGACACCGCCACGGGTGCGGATGAAGTCGGGCAGGGTGTGCTGCATTTCGACGTCAACCGGCTTCGGATAGGCTGCGGTGTGACAGAACGACTGCATCACCAGATCGGCCTGGAAGCCCAGACACGCCAGGTCTTTCAGTTCGTCCCGGGTCATCGGGCCAGTGGTGTCCTGGGAGCCGACGGTGGTCATCTTCGGCTCACAGTAAGTGCCCGGACGGACGCCTTTGCCTTCCGGCAGGCCGCAGGCCTTACCCACCATCTTCTGGGCCAGGGTGAAGCCCTTGTCACCGGCTTCCGGGTCCTTCGGCAGGCGGAATACGTCGGTGGCGCCCAGACCCAGCGCTTCGCGGGCCTTGTTGGTCAGACCACGACCGATAATCAGCGGAATACGACCGCCCGCCTGAACTTCGTCCAGAATCACGTCGGACTTGAACTTGAACTCGGAGATAACGTCACCGGCTTCGTTCAGGATTTTGCCTTCGTACGGGCGGATTTCGATCACGTCGCCCATGTTCATGTTGTCGACCGGCGCTTCGAAAACCAGGGCGCCGGCGTCTTCCATGGTGTTGAAGAAGATCGGAGCGACCTTGTTGCCGATACAGACGCCGCCCGCGCGCTTGTTCGGAACGCCGGGGATGTCTTCACCGAAGTACCACAGCACGGAGTTGGTGGCGGACTTACGGGAAGAGCCAGTACCGACCACGTCGCCGACGAAAGCGACCGGCAGGCCCTTGGACTTGATTTCCTCAATCTGCTTGATCGGACCGGTCACACCGTGCTCTTCCGGCTTCAGGCCGTCACGCTCCATCTTGTACATGGCGCGGGCGTGCAGCGGGATGTCCGGGCGAGACCAGGCATCCGGAGCCGGGGACAGGTCGTCGGTGTTGGTTTCGCCGGTGACCTTGAACACCACCATCTTCATGCTCTCGGGCACTTTCTTCTTGCTGGTGAACCACTCGGCGTTGGCCCAGGATTCGATGACGGACTTAGCGACCGCGTTGCCGGCGTCCATCTTCTCTTTGACGTCGTTGAAGGCGTCGAACATCAGCAGGGTTTTCTTCAGCTGCTCACCGGCCAGCTCGGCCAGCTCGCTGTCGTCCAGCAGTTCGACCAGGGTCGCAATGTTGTAGCCGCCCTGCATCATGCCCAGCAGCTTGACCGCCTGTTCCTTGGTCACCAGCGGAGAGCTTGCTTCACCCTTGACGATCGCGGTCAGGAACGCGGCCTTGACGTAGGCGGCTTCGTCCACGCCCGGCGGAATGCGGTTTTCGAGCAGGTATACCAGGGTTTCCTCTTCGCCGGCCGGCGGGTTCTTGAGCAGCTCAACCAGGGCTGCGGTCTGCTCGGCATTCAGCGGCTTGGGCGGAATGCCCAGGGCTTCACGTTCGGCAACGTGTTCACGATAGGCTTCTAACACGATATGGACCCTCATCAGTTGGAATGTCCCGCGATTTCGGCCGTGGCCGACAGGCGGGAGTTTTATGGCGGAAAGGCCTTAAACTGGCGCTGCATTCTATAGGAAACCCCTTATAAAGTTAAGTTGGACAGAGGTCGGAGGAATCTGGTAAGTGCGCTATACTCCGCGCCTTCACTGATTGACCCGAACCAGACTCATGACCGACGCCCTGCAAGATATCCACGACTTTCTGCCGTGCCGAACGCCCCAGGCCTGGATCGACAATGCCCTGAATCATCAGGATCTGTTGCTGATCGATCACGCCCATTGCGAGAAAAAGGCGGCCTCAACCGCGCTGAGCCTGATGTACCGGTACGTGGACAACACCGATCTGCTCAACAAAATGTCGCGCCTGGCCCGTGAGGAGCTGCGGCACTTCGAGCAGGTGCTGGCGATCATGAACAAGCGCGGAGTCGAGTACCGGCACCTGAGCCCGGCCCGGTATGCGGCGGGATTGCGGGCGGAAGTCCGGCCGGACGATCCGGACCGGCTGGTGGATGTGCTGATCGTCGGCGCGATCATCGAAGCCCGATCGTGCGAGCGGTTCGCGGCCCTGGCGCCGTATCTGGACGAGACCCTGGCCGATTTCTACACCAGTCTGCTGAAGTCCGAAGCCCGCCACTATCGCGACTACCTGCGCCTGGCCGAGCAGGCGAGTGGCGGCTGTGTCGCGAGCCGGGTTGCGGAGTTTCTGGCCATTGAGCAGCGCCTGATTGAAAGCCCGGA